>CAZAOJ010000065.1:0-8558 GCA_964486745.1 uncultured Arcobacteraceae bacterium | reverse complement strand
TTTTTAGAGCAAAAGAGTGGGATGATGCTATTAAAGTTCTTAAAGGGATGGTCGGGGCTAATGGGATTGTTTTTAGTGATAGAATGCTTTACAGAATAGAATCATTGAGACCATTTATTGATCAGCATACTGAAAACTTTGGAAAATTGATGTTTGGAAGTACTCCAGTATCATTTATATTAGTTGGTTTATTTGTAGTATTGTATTATGATAATGTCATACAGTTATCACAAAAAGTAAAATTTAATAATAAACTTTTATTTTTACTTTTAGCTATTACCATAGGTACATTGTTTAATATGTCAAAAGTATCAGAATTTTTATATTTTAATTTTTAGGTTTTAAAGAATGAGTAAAAAAAAGTTTTCATTAATATTTATTAGTATTATTGCATTATTTGTAGCATATAATTTTATTGTTTGGAATTTATATACAAAAAAGATATTAACTACTACAGATGGATTATATTCTGGTGATTTGGTTCGTATGGGGTATATTTCTGGTCTTGCAAAGCCTAAAAAAACTAGAGTAGAACTTCCAAAAAAACATTTAGAAGCTAAAGATTATTATGGTCAAAAAATTGATATGATAACAATAGGAGATAGTTTTTCAAATGGTGGTGGTGGAGGATTAAATCCATTTTATCAAGATTATATAGCAACAAATTTAGATTTTAAAGTATTAAATTTACAGAATTATCAGGAAAAAACTAGAAGTTATATAGAAACAGCATATCTGTTGGCAAATAGTGGTTTTTTGAAAAAAGCTGGTGTAAAATATATATTAATTGAATCTATTCAAAGAAAAGTTGTACAAAGATTTGTACAAAATATAAATCCAAATTTAAATGAAACATTACCAAATTTATACAAAACATATAAGTTTAAAAAAAATAAGCCAATTAAAAATAAAAATACAGATAAAAAAAATAAAACAATTGCATTACCTCAAACACAATTTATTAATAACGGAAATATAAAGTTAGTAACCTATAATATTTTGTATAATTTTTCAGATCATGCATTTATATCTACTGTGTATAAGGCCAAATTAACAAAAGATCTTTTTAGTGTGGGTAATAAAGATTTACTATTTTATAAAAGTGATCTTAGCAGAATACATATGAATAATAAAAAGAATATAGAAGTATTAAATAATAATTTGAATAATTTAGCTGTTTTTCTAAAAAAAATAGGTATTGATCTGATTTTTATGCCTGCATCTAATAAATTTGATCTATATTATAATTATATTGCAAATAATAAATATCCCAAAGATCCATTTTTTGATTATTTAAGACCATTAAAAAAAGAGTATATTTTTCTTGATACAAAAAAAATATTGTCTCCATTGTTAAAAAAAGGTGTTAAAGAGGTTTATCATGTAGATGATACACATTGGAGTAGTATTGCTTCTAGTGAAGTAATTGGAACATTAACAAATATATTAGAAAATAAAAAATGAAACAAAAAGCAATATTTTTAGATAGAGATGGTGTAATAAATATAGAAAAAGAGTATCTTTTTAAAATAGAAGATTTTGAGTTTGTATCTGGTGTATTTGATGCGTTAAAATATCTTCAAGAGCTTGGTTATTTACTTTTTATAATTACAAATCAATCTGGTATTGGTAGAGGTTATTATACAAAAGAGAATTTTAATACTCTTACAACTTGGATGCTTAAGCAATTCAAAGATAAAAATATAGATATATTAGATGTGCAGTATTGCCCACATACACCACAAGATAATTGTAGCTGTAGAAAGCCAAAAACTCTAATGATAGAAAATATTTGTAATAAGTTTGATATTGATTTGAAAAATTCATGGCTCATAGGGGATAAAAGCAGTGATATACAGTGTGCAATCAATGCAAATATACCAAATACTATTCAAGTAAGAAGCGGGCATAGATTTGATACAACAACTTCACAAGCTTCATATATAATAGATTCTATAAAAGATGTAAACTCTATTATCAAAAAATAATCATCATTTAGATAAACTATTGTTATGAAATATACAAATATAGATTTTAATAATAAAACAATTTTAATAACAGGTGGGGCTGGATTTATTGGCTCAAATTTGGCTTTTTATTTTCAAGAAAACTATCCAGATTCAAATATAGTTGTTTTTGATAAATTTAGAAATGATGAGACTTTTTCAAATGGAGCTTTAAAAAGCTTTGGACACTATAAAAACCTGCTTGGGTTTGGTGGTAGTGTAATAAGTGGTGATATCAATGATAAAGATGCTTTAAAATCACTTGAGACAAACTATAAATTTGACTATATTTTTCATCAAGCAGCTATATCTGATACAACTGTTCAAGAGCAAGATGTGATGATCCAAACAAATGTAAATGCCTATGAGGATCTTCTTAAAATAGCTATTAAACATGGTGCTAATATGATCTATGCAAGTAGTGCTGCTACATATGGAGACAGCAATAGATTTGAAGTTGGATATGAACAACCAAATAATGCATACGGTTTTTCAAAAGTTATGATGGATAATATCACTACAAAATATATCAATATGGGTGTAGATATTAGTATAGTTGGATTAAAATATTTTAATGTATATGGTCCAAGAGAGTTTTATAAAAACAAAACAGCATCTATGGTTGTACAGTTTGGACATCAGATTTTAAAAGGGCTTACTCCAAAATTATTTGAGGGAAGTGATAAGATTTTAAGAGATTTTATATATATAGAAGATGTAATCCAAGCTAATATAAAAGCTTGTAATCCAAAAAAATCAGGTATATACAATGTAGGAACAGCAAAAGCCAGAAGCTTTGAGGATATTGTAGATATTTTACAAAAAGAGTTAAATATAAACAATGGTAAAGAGTATATACCAAACCCTTTTGTAGGACAATATCAGTTTTTTACCCAGGCAAATATTGAGCAAACTCAAAAATATTTAGATTATTCACCAAGATACGAGATGGAAGATGGTATAAAAGCATATATTCCTGAAATAATCAGATTGTATGAAAGTGAAGTTAAAAATGGCTAAAATTTTAGTAGTTGGTGATTTGATGATAGATCACTATTTGTGGGGATCTTGTAGTAGAATTTCACCTGAAGCTCCTGTGCAGGTTGTTGATATACAAAAGCAAACAAATGTGTTAGGTGGAGCTGGTAATGTTATAAATAACCTAAAAGCTTTAGATGTTGATGTTAGTGTATTAAGTGTTATAGGTAATGATGAAGTTGGATCGCAACTTATTGAGATGTTAAACAGTATTGATGTAAAACACTATTTAGTAACACAGCCAAATAGAAAGACATCTAAAAAAAGCAGAATTATGGCTGCAAAAGCTCAGGTTGTACGATATGACAATGAATCAAAACAAGATATATCTGTCAAATCACAAGGTGAGTTAATAAAAATATTTAATGATAAAATTTCACAGTTTGATATTGTATTGTTCTCAGATTATGGGAAAGGTGTATTGTGTGATAATATTTGCCAAAAACTTATAAATATTGCAAATCAAAAAAGTATTAAAGTATTGGTTGATCCAAAAGGAAATGATTATAGTAAATATCAAGGAGCATATCTATTAACACCAAATAAAAAAGAAGCGATGATAGCTACTCAAATAGATATTTGTGATGAATCAAGTTTAATAAAAGCCCTTCAAAAACTTAAATCTATAGCAAATCTTGATATATCGATGATAACACTAAGTGAAGATGGTATAGCTGTATATGATGATAAATTAACTATAAGACCAACAGTTTCAAGAGAGGTTTATGATGTAACTGGTGCTGGAGATACAGTACTTGCTGCTCTTGGATATTGCATAAGTAAAGGGAAAGATATTGTAAGCTCAATAGAGTTTGCCAATTTGGCTGCAGGGGTAGTTGTGGGTAAACTAGGAAGTGCAACAGCAACACTTGAAGAGATTGAAGAGTATAAATCAAGTTTACACAAAAGTAGTATTGAATCTCATATAAAAACCAAAAATCAATTAAAAACTACACTTGAAAGATTAAAAAAGCAAAATAAAAAAATAGTATTTACAAATGGATGCTTTGATATCATTCATAGAGGACATGTATCTTATCTTGATGTTGCAAAAAGTTTTGGTGATATATTGATTTTGGGTTTAAATTCAGATGAGAGTGTAAAAAGATTAAAAGGCTCAAACAGACCAATAAATACTCAAGATGACAGAGCTTTTGTACTTGCTGCACTAGAAAGTGTAGATTATGTAGTTGTATTTGAAGAAGATACTCCTTACGAACTAATAAAAATGGTACAACCAGATATATTAGTAAAAGGTGCAGATTATGAGGGCAAAGAGGTTGTAGGAAGCAATATTGCAAAAGAGCTAAAACTTGTAGAGTTTATAGATGGTAAAAGCACTACAAAAACCATACAAAAGATAAATGAGGCAACAAAATGCAAGATATGATAAAAAAAGAGTTTCAATCTCATCTAAATACCATACAAGAGGTTATAAATGGTTGTGAGGATATCTTGGGCAAAGCTTCACAATTAGCTGTAGATACACTTAAAAATGGAAATAAAATACTTCTGTGTGGAAACGGTGGAAGTGCAGCAGATGCTCAACATATAGCTGCAGAATTAACAGGAAGATACAAGAGTGAGCGAAGAGGTTTACCTGGTATTGCACTAACAACTGATACTTCTGCTTTAACGGCAATTGGTAATGATTATGGATATGATATGGTATTTGCTCGTCAGCTTGAAGCTATTGCAAATAAAGGTGATCTTTTAGTTGGTATTAGTACAAGCGGAAACAGCGCAAATGTTATAAATGCTTTAAAATTGGCAAAACAGATGGGGTGTAAAACTTTGGGACTTAGTGGTAAAGATGGTGGACAGATGAATAGTTTATGTGATATAAATCTTATTGTACCAAGTGATGATACACCAAGGATACAAGAGATGCATATATTATTTGGGCATATTATATGTCAAGCAATTGATGATGCTTTTGAGGAAAAAAATGAAAACAATTAAAGTATTTACTTCTAAAGATAGACAATTAATTGAGCTTTTAAAAAGCTCAGAGTTATATGATGTACAAGAGTTAAAAAAGCAATCTTTTTTATCAAAAGTTTTAATGCAAAAAAAAGAGTATCCAGATCTTTATTTTCATAGTGGTAAATTTGATGAAGAATCAATAGATATGATAAAAAATGCAAAAAAGGTTATAGTAAATTCATTTGATCAAAGATATAAAATTTTAGCTCAAGACTATACAACAAAAGAGAATATAGAAGTTGTATACCCTTATGTTGAGCCTAGTGAGATTAAACCAAAAGATGCGAAAACTAATATTGTGGAAAAATATGAGTTAAATAAAGACTCTGCAATATTATTATTTGTAAGTAATAACTTTAAAATGGGTGGAATAAAAGAATTTGTACATATTCTAAATCATATAAGTAATAAAAACTTTAGTGCAATAATTGTTGGTAATAATAAAGATGTAGAGAGACTACAATTTGCTATAAATCAAAATCCTTTAAATAATCAAATTAAACTTTTAAATAAAAATGATATAGATATGGATGAGATATATAGTGCAAGTGATATTTATATAGCTCCTACATATATGGAAAACTTCTCTACAAATGTTTTAAAGGCTATGGCAAATAAAACTGCAGTATTTGTAAGTGCAAATAATGCAGCAAAAGAGATAGTTGACGTATTTGCTACCATGAGTGAACCAAATGATCCAAGTACTATTTTTAAAGTAGATGCATTAGTATCAGGACATGAAATCAAAAAGATAAAAAAAGAGAATAAAAAAACTGCAAAAAAATTTACAAAAGAGAAAAAACTTCAAGAATTAAATAATATTATAGATAAAATTAGCACTCAAGTATGAAAAGTGCTAATTATTTTAAATTCTTTAGCCTACTTTTATAAAGTTTAATATACAATACTATTTTAATAGATAAAATTAAATATTTAGGAGAATATTATGGCAAAACATCAATTTCAAACAGAAGTTGGACAATTATTACATTTAATGACACACTCTTTATACTCAAATAAAGAGATTTTTATACGAGAATTAGTATCAAATGCAAGTGATGCAATTGATAAATTAAACTATTTAATACTTACAGATGAGAAGATCAAACCTCAATTTGAAAATTGGACTGGTGAGATTAATATTAAATTAGATGAAGAAGATAATTCTATTACAATATCAGATAATGGTATAGGGATGAATGAAGAAGATTTAATATCTTCTATTGGTACTATTGCAAAATCAGGAACAAAATCATTTGTTGAAGCGATGACAGGTGATGCTAAAAAAGACTCAAATCTTATTGGTCAATTTGGTGTAGGATTTTATTCAGTATTTATGGTAGCATCACAAGTTGATGTTATATCTAAAAAAGCTGGTGAAGAACAAGCATACAAATGGAGTAGTGATGGTAGTGGAGAATTTGATTTAGCACCTGTTGTTAAAGATGAAGTTGGTACAGTTATTTATATTAAATTAAAAGAAGATGCTAGTGAGTATCATGAAGTTAGTAGAATTAAGCATATTGTTGAAACATACTCAAATCATATTGCATATCCAATTTATTTAAATTATTCAGAAGAAGTAACTGAAGAGTTAAGTGAAGAGGATAAAAAAGCAGGAAAAGAGCCTAAGAAAACAATTGAAAAAAGACATGAAAAAGCAAATGAAGCAACAGCTTTATGGACTCAACCAAAATCAAAACTAAAAAAAGAGGATTATTATGAGTTTTATAAATCTATATCTCATGATAGTGAAGATCCACTTCTTTATGTACATACAAAAGCAGAAGGGGTAACAGAGTATACAACACTATTTTATATCCCTAAAAAAGCACCTATGGATATGTATAGAGTAGATTATCAATCAGGAGTTAAACTTTATGTAAAAAGAGTATTTATTACTGATGATGATAAAGAGCTATTACCATCTTATTTAAGATTTGTAAGAGGTATTATTGATAGTGAAGATTTACCTTTAAATGTAAGTAGAGAAATCTTGCAAGAGAATAAAATACTTGCAAATATTAGACAAGGAAGTGTTAAGAAAATTCTTGGTGAGATTAAAAAACTAAGTAAAGATGATGAAAAGTATACACAGTTTATAGCTGAATATAATAGACCTTTAAAAGAGGGTATTTATCAAGATTTTACTAATAAAGAAGCACTTTTAGAGCTTGTAAGATATAAATCAACACATGAAGTAGGTGTTGCTACATCATTGGCACAATATAAAGAAAGAGCTTCAAGTGAACAAAAAGCTATCTATTATATTATTGGTGAAGATGAGCAAGTATTAAGAAACTCTCCACTTCTTGAAGCATATAAGAAAAATGATATAGAAGTACTGATTTTAGATGATAAAGAGATAGATGAAGTAATTACACCTTCTATTGGAACTTATCAAGATTGGGAATTTAAAGATATTACATCTTGTGAAGCACCAAAAACAGAACAATCAGAAGAAGAGAAAAAAGAAGTAGAAGAGAAGTTTAAATCTATTGTTGAAAAAATTCAAAATACTTTAGGTGAGGCTGTAAAAGAAGTAAGAACAACTACAAGACTAAGTGAATCACCATCTTGTGTAGTTAAAGATGCAAATGATCCAATGGCACAAATGGCTTCTATGATGAAAGCTATGGGTCAAGAGGTACCAGAATCTGCTCCAATTTTAGAGATTAATCCAGATCATGAGATTGTAAAAAAATTAAATGGTTGTAGTGATGATTCTATGATTGAGACAATATCTTGGTTATTATTAGATCAAGCAAAAATGGCTGAAGGTATGGATGTAAAAGATCCAATCGCATTTACAAAAAGATTAAATGCAGTTATGAGTAAAGCTTTTTAGATGAATAAAATAGATATTAAAGATATAGAGTTAACTCTTAAAATTGATGAGTTGATAAATGCTATACAAACTGGGTCTAAAATTGCTATAGGAATTGATGGAACAATTTGTATAGATGATATAGATCCTAAAATGACTTTAATATTTGCAAGAACTATCGATAATATCGATAGTTCTGCAACTGCTAAAGAGCAATTGACTCAATTATTTGGTAAAGAGTATAAGCCTCTTATTGGTGATACAATATGTATAATTAAGCCATTAATAGCATGGCAAGAGGTTATGAAAATAAATAAAGATAGAATATTTTATGAAGATCATTCAACTGATGGTATTGAAGTATTTAATGATAAAAGAGTTGAAGATATTGCTTTTGAAGCAGTTGTTTTTGATATTGATTATAGAGATATAGCTGAATTTATTGAAGAAAATTGTGAGGGTGATTTTATTTATTATGAAAATGAGGTTCAGTTTAGTGGTTTTGTAATTGCAAAAGATAATGATAAAGCATATGAACAAGTTAAAAACTTTATTCAAGATCAAATAAGCCACAAGATTGAAAATGCTGAATTAGATCCAGAACAGTTTGACGATGAAGAACAAACTGCATATAATATAATATTTAAAGCTTAGGGGGAGTGTTAAAAATTCCGTGTCAATCTGATACAATAATATCAAGG
>CAZAOJ010000064.1:0-8703 GCA_964486745.1 uncultured Arcobacteraceae bacterium | reverse complement strand
TGATAATTTGAAAATAGATAAATCTTTTATTGATGATTTAAATGATGAAAGAGGAAGGGTATTTGTTGATACAATTGTTAAAATGTCTCAAACATTAAGTATGACAGTAATTGCTGAAGGTGTTGAAACGCAAGAACAAGTTGATTATTTAAACAGTATAAATTGTGATCAATATCAAGGTTACTATAAATCAAAACCATTATGTGCTAAAGACTTTATTGATTTGTGTTTAAATAGTTGAAATTATTCTCCTAATGCCCATTCATAAAAAGGAATTGCACGAACTTCTTTATTATCACAATAAAATGTTTGTTCAATTCCAATTGTTATAATTAAGATTTTTTTAATATTTAATTGTTTTATGTATGGTAATAATATTGCACTTACTTTTGCTATTTGTAAAGCATTGAAGAATGGTATTGCTAACATTAATTTATTTTTATTTGGTATATAAAAATCTATTTTATCAAGATAAAATATTTTATGTTTCTTTTTTAAAAGTTCTAAAAATATCATATTAGCAAATTCATTTGTAAAGTTTTTTTGATAAGATAAACAATCCAAAAATGTATGATTAAATGCATATAATTTTTTTGTTGCTTTTGGTTGATTATATTTTTCAATAAAGAAAATTAAACAATTTTTTTCATACTCTTCGCAAAGTGAATAAAACATATCTTTTGATATTTTTGTATATTTCTTTAGTTGATTAAAAAGTTGAAATATTGATCTTTTTTCTCCCAGTGATTTAAATATTATCTTTAAAACTTCAAGTTGTGTATCATTTTTACTATATAGTTTTACGATTTCTTGCATACGTGTAATTTTTTTCTCATCACTATAGTCAATAAGTCCAGGTAAATTTCCATATTTTAAAAATATATTAAATGTATTTGTTGTACTTTGAAGTTTAGGATAGTGTAAAATATACTCTTCAAAATCTAAAGGCATAACTAATAATGATTTAAATTTATCTAATGATTGAATATAATTTGAAGATAATATAATTTCATCGCATATAGGAATTTCACATTGATAATTGAAGTTTTCTATAGCTATAGCTTTTATATCATTTTCATCTATATATGTTTGTAAATTTAATATCACTTCATTTTTATCGACTCTTAAATCACTAAAATCAATATATAAATATGAAAGATAATCATATTTGGATAAATAATCCATAATTAGATAACTTTTACCACATCTTGGAGGTCCATAAAGTAAAGTATATTTTGAAGTTATTGAAATTTTTCTTTCATTAAAATTAAATTTTGAAAAATCTATTTGATGTGCAGCTTCTAATGTTTTCATTAAGTAATTTTAACTAAATATATATTTTATACAGATTTAATTTATCTTAGACTAAAATTCGCACAATTTATATCTAAATATAATTAGATAAATAAAAAGGAAAATAATTATGGAAATGCCAACTATACCGCAACCAACGTTTTATATCTTCAAGTGTGAGCAAAGTTCACCACCAAATATGCCAAAACCAAGTTGTGTAAATCAAAATACACAAGATCTTTTTAATCATATGGCAAGTACTTTGATGCAAAAAGGACTTATGGGTCCAGTTCAACCAATTAGAACTTCTTGTCTTGGAAGATGTCAAATGGGACCAGTAATGTTAGTAGAACCAGGTCATCACATGTACGTTCAATTAACTAAGGAAAAAATTGATAGAATAATAGATGAACATATAATTGGTGGTAAACCAGTAGAAGAATATATCATACCAGATCAATTTTGGGGTGAACCACAACCACTATCATAAGGAAGAATATGACTATAGATATGCTTTATAGCAAAATCCATAGAGCAACGGTAACTGATGCCAATTTAAACTATATTGGCTCTATTACTATTGATCAAGATTTATTAGATGCAGCTAAACTTCGTGTTGGGCAAAAAGTAGAAATTGTAAATGTAAACAACGGTGAACGATTTGCTACATATATTATAAAAGGTGAACCAGGAAGTAAAGATATTTGCTTAAATGGTGCAGCAGCAAGAAAAGTTGAAGTAGGGGATAAGATTATTATTATTGCATATGGATCTTTTCATCCTGATGAACTTGAAAATCATAAACCAACGGTTGTACTTGTGGATGATGAAAATAATGTTACAGATATACTAGATCAATTAGAAGGTGGTAATTATGTTTGATGGGATAGATTTAAGTAAAATGAACTTAAATGATATGATGAGTCAAGTTCAAGATATGGCTCAAAAAGTTAAAGAGGAAAATTCATCAAATGTATTTACTTCTAAAGCTGGTGGTGGTATGGTTGAATTATCTATTAATGGAAACTCAGAAGTTATTGATTTGCAAATTGATGATTCTTTACTTGAAGATAAAGATTCTTTACAAATTTTATTAATATCTGCTATGAATGATGTAATTAAACAAGCTGATGAGAGTAAAAAAATGAATGCTATGAATATAGGAATGGATCTTTTTAAACAAAAATGAGTTCATTACTAGTAGAGTTTGAAGAATATTTAAACCAAAATTTACCAACATCAAAAAGTTTTCATCCTATATTTGAAGATGCACTAGCACAAATGCTAAGTGCGGGTGGTAAGAGATTCCGCCCTATGCTTTTACTGAGTATTGTTGAGGCCATTAACCCACTTTTAGTGAAAAATGCACTTAAAGTTGCACTTTCAGTTGAGTTTTTACATACATATTCTTTAATTCATGACGATCTTCCTAGCATGGATAATGCAAGTTTAAGAAGAGGAAAACCTACACTACATACAACTTATGATGATGTTACTGCTATATTGGTTGGTGATGCTTTAAATACACATTGTTTTAATCTTTTGGCAACATCATCATTAAGTAATGATATTAAAATAGAACTAATTAAAATTTTATCAAGTGATGGTGGAATTGATGGTATGATAATTGGTCAAGCAATTGATTGTTATTTTGAAGATCAAAAAATTAAGCTTGAACAATTAGAATTTTTACATATCCATAAAACTGCAAAACTAATTGCTGCATCACTTAAGATGGGAGCAATAATAGTAGATCTTGATAAAGATATGCAAAATAAACTATATAATTTTGGTATAGATATTGGATTATTGTTCCAAATACAAGATGATATAATTGACGAAACTCAAAGTGAACAAGAAGCTGGTAAGACTACATCAAATGATGGATCTAAAAACTCATTTGTAAATCTTCTTACATTAGATGGTGCAATTGATTGGGCAGATAAATTATCAAAAAAATGTGAACAAGAATTAGAGAAATTTCCTAAAAATATACAAGAGTCATTGACAAAGATATTATCAAAATATCTATATCGACACAAAACTTTATAAACTTTAGTCAAAATCACTCATACTACTTGACAAAAATCAAAAATTTTTATACAATTTTAGCACTCATTTAATTTGAGTGCTAATAAATATAAATTATAATAAAATAAGGAAGATTAAATGAATTTTAAACCATTAGGAGATAGAGTTCTTGTAAAAGTTCAAGAACCAGAAACAAAAACTGCAAGTGGGATTTATATCCCAGATAATGCTTCAAAAGAGAAACCAACACAAGCTGAAGTAGTTGCTGTTGGACCTGAAGTAAAACATGTAAATGTAGGTGATACAGTTGTATATGGTCAATATGCAAGAACTGCAACTGTTGAATTAGATAATGTAGAATATTTAGTTATGGAAGTAAGTGAAATACTTGGAGTAATAGGAGAATAATATGGCAAAAGAGATATATTTTAGTGATGTGGCAAGAAATAAGTTATTTAAAGGTGTTGAAAAATTATCAGATGCTGTAAGAGTTACAATGGGACCAAGAGGAAGAAATGTATTATTACAAAAATCTTTTGGATCTCCAACTATTACAAAAGATGGTGTAAGTGTTGCAAGAGAGATTGAGCTTAGTGATCCACTTGAAAATATGGGAGCTCAACTTGTAAAAGAAGTAGCAAGTAAAACAAATGATGAAGCTGGAGATGGTACAACTACTGCTACTATTCTTGCTCATTCTGTGTTTAAAGAAGGTCTTAGAAATGTAACAGCAGGAGCAAATCCTGTACAATTAAAAAGAGGTATGGATAAGGCTTGTGAAAGAATTCTTGAAGAGCTTACAAAAATATCTAGAAAAGTTTCAGATAAAAAAGAGATAGCGCAAGTTGCAACAATTTCAGCTAATAGTGATACTGCAATTGGAGATATGATTGCTGAAGCTATGGAAAAAGTTGGTAAAGATGGTGTTATTACTGTTGAGGAAGCAAAAGGTATTTCTGATGAGTTAGATGTAGTTGAAGGTATGCAATTTGATAGAGGATATTTGTCTCCATATTTTGCAACAAATACAGAAAAAATGACTGCAGAGTTAGAAAATCCATTTATTTTATTATACGATAAAAAAATTGCTTCATTAAAAGAGATGTTACCAATTTTAGAAGCTGTTAATCAAACTCAAAGACCACTTTTAATTATTGCAGAAGATGTTGAAGGTGAAGCTTTATCAACTCTTGTTGTAAATAGATTAAGAGGAAGTTTACAAATTGCTGCAGTAAAAGCTCCAGGATTTGGTGATAGAAGAAAAGCTATGCTTGAAGATATTGCTGTTTTAACTGGTGGTAAAGTGATTGCTGAAGAGATGGGTATGACTCTTGAAGGTACTACAATTGATGATCTTGGAACTTCTGCTAGAGTTGTAATTGATAAAGATAATACTGTAATCGTTAATGGTGCAGGATCAAAAGAAGCTGTTGAAGCTAGAATTGGTCAAATCAAAACTGAGATGAAAATCACTACAAGTGATTATGATAAAGAAAAACTTCAAGAAAGACTTGCAAAATTAAGTGGAGGAGTTGCAGTTATCAAAGTTGGAGCACCAACTGAGACTGAGATGAAAGAGAAAAAAGATAGAGTTGATGATGCATTAAGTGCAACAAGAGCTGCTGTTGAAGAAGGTATTGTTGTTGGAGGAGGAGCTGCACTTATTAAAGCTGCTGCAAAAATCAATATGAATCTTGAAGGTGATGAGCAAATTGGTGCTGATATTATTGTAAGAGCTATTGAAGCTCCATTAAAACAAATTGCTTCTAATGCTGGATTTGATGCTGGTGTTGTTGCAAATGAAGTTGGTAAATCTGAAGATACAAATATAGGATTTGATGCTGCAACTGGAACATATGTAGATATGTTTGAAGCTGGTATTGTAGATCCTGCTAAAGTTGAAAGAGTAGCTATGCAAAATGCAGTATCTGTTGCATCACTTCTTCTTACAACTGAAGCAACTGTAAGTGATCTTAAAGAAGATCAAACTACAGTACCACAAATGCCAGAAATGGCTGGAGGAATGCCTGGCCTTGGAATGTAAGTTAGCGTAAAAAAAACGATACTTTCGTATCGTTTTTAGCTAACGCAGACGGAGTGGTCGGAGTGAAACGAAGCCACGGAGTCAGAAGATGTTAAGAAAATGATACTTTCGTATCGTTTTTAGCTAATAGGGGAGTGAATTTTTCACTCCTTTTTTTATGTTTAAAATAAAATCACTTTTTTATTAAAATTTTTTATACTTTATGTTAGTATTATGCAATTAAATTACAATTGTATATTAGGAGAATATTTGAAAGAAGAATTGATTGATATTATAAAACAAGCATCATTAATTTTTAAAGATGGATATTATTCTACTAAAACTATAGATTTTAAAGCAAAAAAAGATTTAGTAACCCAGTATGATATAGCAGTTGAAAATTTTTTAAAAGAACAATTATCTATATCTTTCCCTTCATTTAATATTATCGCAGAAGAATCTGATAATTCAGATATTGAGTTTAATAATTCTATTATAATAGATCCAATAGATGGTACCACAAATTTTGTACATGGTGTACCTCATTGTGCTATTTCTGTTGGTGTATATAAAAATAAAAAGCCATATATTGGTGTAGTATATAATCCAATTTTGGATGAACTATTTTTTGCTCAAGTTGGATGTGGTGCAACACTAAATGGTAAAAAAATAGAAGTAAACTCTCAAGATGATTTTCAAAAAGCACTAATTGCAACAGGTTTTCCGTATAGTGGTGCTACTAATATGGATGATTTAAATATTGTAATAGATAATTTACATAGAATTCTTCCACTTTGTCAAGATATTAGAAGATTTGGTTCTGCTGCACTTGATTTGTGTTATGTTGCAAAAGGTATGTTTAGTGGATATTATGAGATTAATCTAAAAGCTTGGGATATGAGTGCAGGTGTTATTATTCTTAGTGAATCTGGTGGTAAAGTTACTAACCAATTAAATCAACTTCATAATATATTTGATGATAAGTATATTATTGCTACAAATAGTTTAATTCATGAAGACTTAGTGAGAATGATTAAATAATATGATTAGAAAAACATTAAAAAAAACCAGTAAAAGCCAAAAATTAAAAGAGTTTATTAAAAAATATAAAGTTCCTAAAGAATATTTATCTACAAGTAGAAAGATGATTTCAAGAGCTGTATTTTTGGGATTATTTATAGCATTTATTCCTATGCCTTTTCAAATGGCATTAGTACTTGCTTTTATGCCTTTATTGAAATTCAATGTTCCAGTTGCACTTGCTATGTGCTGGTTGAGTAATCCTTTTACTATGCCTTTTATGTATTATATGGAGTATAAAACAGGTGTAAATCTTTTAGGTATGGATTCTTTGGATGTACATATGACTTTAGAGTGGTTTAGTACAAATTTAGAAAAAATATTTGTTCCTCTATATGTTGGTACTGCTTTTTATAGTATATTTGTCTCTGCACTTGCTTATTATTTAGTAAATTATTTTTGGAAATCTTCAGTACATAGAGATAAATTAATACATTTTAAAAAAAGAAAAAAATAGTTTATATTAATTGATTTTTTACAAATTTATTATAATGTCCATCATTAAATTCTAATTCCTGATGTGTACCACTCTCAACAATTTTACCATCTTCTAGTACAAAAATATTATGTGCATTTTTAACTGTACTTAATCTATGTGCTATAGTGATTACAGTTTTATTTTTTAAAAAATCTTCTAAGGCCATAAATAATTTTGATTCAGTATGTACATCAAGAGCTGAAGTTGACTCATCAAATATAATTACACTAGGATTTGCTATAATCATTCTTGCTATTGATATTCTTTGTCTTTGTCCTCCACTTAATCTAATACCATGTTTACCTACAATTGTATTTAGCTTATTTGGCATAGATTCTATATCTAAGTATAATTGTGCAATCTTTAAAGCATTAAATATTGTATCTTCATCAATAGTTTCATCACCCATAGTTAAATTAAATTTTAGTGTTTGATTAAATAAAATAGGCATTTGAAGTACTAAAAATATGTTTTGTCTGAGTGTTTGTTTATCTATTTCTTCAATATTTATATTGTTGTATGTTAATATTCCTGAATCTTTTTCATAAAAGCCTGCGATAATTTGAGCTAAAGTTGTTTTTCCACTTCCACTTGAACCAATTAATGCAATATGTTGTTTTGCTTTTATATTTAATGATATATTTTGTAATGTTTGTTTCTCTTTATTATATGAAAAATATAGATTTTTTATATCAATATCAATAGGTATATTTTTCCTTAAAATTTTTGTGCCATTGTACTCTTCTTTTAAATATAGGATTTTATTTATTCTTTTTAATGCTGCTTTTGCACTAGCATAAGAGTATTGCATACTTAAAATATCTTGAACAGGAGTTATAATAAACCAAATATAGCCAAACATCGCGAACATCATCCCAATACTTAAATCACTATATGCAACCAATAATAACCCACTTGCTCTTAATACTTCAAATGTAATTAGAAATAATGTATATGAAAATCTTTCATACGCAACACTTTTATAACTATATTCATTTGAGGTTATTTGAATATTTTTTGCCAGATCTATTGATTGATTAAAAAAGTATTTTTCTTTATTGCTTGATTTAATTTGTCCAAATAGATCTAAGGTTTCTCCAATATTATCTTGAAACTTTTCTATAGCTTGATTCTCGTATTTTTTGAGATTTCCAATATTTGAAGATAATTTTTTTGATAGAAACATAATTAAAGGTTGAATTATCAAAATAGTCAATCCCAAAATTGTATCAATATATAACATTACAATTGAAATAGCAATCAATGTTAATACAGATGATACAAATTTACTAGCACTTGTAATTATAAAAGTATCTAAGGTATTTATATCTGTAACTAAATTTGCAGTAATAGATCCACTTCCTAAACTTTCATATTCATTCATGGATACTTTTTGAAGATGATATAAAAGTTTTTTTCGTATTTCAAAAGTTACATTTTTTGATATATTTGTAAATATTTTTGTAATAATTGCAGATAAAATGAAGTGAATTAATCTTAATATAATAACGGTAACGGTAATAAGAGCTATATAATAAAAAGCATCTCCACTGCCAAATATAGAATTAATTGTAAATACAATTGTATCAGGTTTATGAAGTAATACTTCATCTACTAGTTTTGGTAGTAATAATGGCATAGGTATACTAATAAGTATTGCGATTACTGTAATAATTTGACCTATAATAAGAAGTGGCTTATTTTTAAAAATAAGCTTAAATATTGTTTGAAATGTTATTGGTAAACTTTGCATACAGCATAATAACAATATTATACAAAATTATTGTATAATAATAAA
>CAZAOJ010000063.1:0-8743 GCA_964486745.1 uncultured Arcobacteraceae bacterium | reverse complement strand
AATTCTGGTTACAAACAACTGCAATTGTACTTTACTTTACTTCTATGTGGATTGCTGGTATTACTCAAGGTATGATGTGGAGAGCATATGATGAATATGGTTCTTTAGTTTACTCATTTATTGATACAGTAAACGTATTACACCCATACTATACAATTAGAGCTGTTGGTGGATTGATGTTCTTATTAGGTTTCTTTATATTTGCATACAATATCTACAAAACAATTACAGCAGGTAGAGTTCTTGACAAAGAACCTAACAATGCTACGCCTATGGCAGCTTAAGAGAAGGGGGTTATTATGTTTCATTGGTTAGAACAAAGACCGTTTTTCTTTACGGTAGTATTATTTATTTTTGTTGCATTTGCAGGTTTTGTTGAAGCACTTCCTGATTTTGCAAAAGCATCTCAACCTACAGTTGGTACTAAACCATATACTGTATTAGAGTTAGCAGGAAGACATGTTTATATTAAAGATTCATGTAATGCATGTCACTCACAATTAATTAGACCATTTAAATCAGAAACTGATAGATATGGTATGTATTCATTATCTGGTGAATATGCTTATGATAGACCATTTTTATGGGGATCTAAAAGAACTGGTCCAGATTTAATGAGAATTGGTAATTACAGAACTACAGATTGGCATGAAAACCATATGATGGATCCTGCATCAATCGTACCTGGTTCATTAATGCCTAAATATCCTCATATGTTTACAAACATTGCGGATGTTGAAACTGCATATGCTGAAGCATATACAGTAAAAGCAGTATTTGGAACACCATATGATCAAGAGGGTATGCCAAAATTAGGTACATTTGAAGAAGCAAGTGCAAATGCATTAGCACAAGCTAAAACAATTGCAGCTGATATGAAAAACCAAGCTGTAAAAGACGCCGTTGCGAACGGTCAAATTCCTGAGATAGTTGCATTAATTGCATACTTGAATTCTCTAAAATAGGGTACTAGATGGATTATGAAACGTTATTAACAATACAAGGGTACGCTAAGTTCTTTTTTATATTAGTAGTATTTATAATATTTTATTCTTATGCATATTCAATATACAAAAGACAAAGAACTGGTGAACGAGATTATGAAAAATATTCAAAACTTGTACTTGATGATGACATAGATTCTGATCCACTTGAACCTATAAGAGAAAAAGAACAAAAAATAGATAAGGAGAGTTAGTATGAAATCTATGTGGATAGGTGGTATTATTCTTATTATTGCTCTAATGGCAGGAACTTACTTCGTAGCAGGTGATTCTTTTCAATTAGGTGATGATTATATAAACGACTTAACAATGTTGGGTGGATTTGCTATTGTATCAATTACAGTATTTACGGCAATGAAATACGTTCAACAAATTAAAAACGATACAGCAACTGGAGAGTTAGCTGAAGAAAATTGGGATGGGATTGGTGAATTTACTAATCCAATTCCTTCAGGATGGGGTTTACTTTTTATTGGAACAATTATTTGGGGATTTTGGTATTTCTTTGTTGGATACCCAACAAATCAATTTTCACAAATTGGTCAATACAATGAAGAGGTAAATGAATATAATGGTAAATTTGAGTCAAAATGGCAAAATCCAGATGCAGCAACTTTAAGTGCTATGGGTGAGTCAATTTTCTTAGTACAATGTGCTCCTTGTCATGGTGTTGATGCTGAGGGTATTGATGGGAAAGCTCAAGATTTAACTCATAGAATCTCTAAAGAGTCTGTACTATACACTATTAAAAATGGTGCAAACAACTTTAAAACTGATTACCCAGGTGGAATGCCTGCAGGTATGGCAAGTGGTGCAGATGCAGATGCAATTGCAGCATATGTTGCTGGTGGATTTAAAGGTGAAGCTCCTGCTATGTGGAGTGTATGTGCAGGATGTCATGGACAAGATGGTGCAGGTATGCCAATGGTAGGACCAAACTTAAGATCTTATGATGATGCAATGATTGCTTCAGTTTTAAAAGATGGTAAAAAATCTGCAATTGGGACTATGCCTAATTTCAAAGGTAGATTAAATGATACTCAAGTTAAAGCAGTTGCTAATTACTTAAGAAGTATAGGAGGACAATAAGATGGCATTACCTACTCAAATGAATGAAAATGAAAGAGGAATAATGACTCTACACGGTTTAGTTGGTGGTACTATTGCTACAGTTTTACTGCTATCAATCCTTGGTGTATTAACATACCTTGCTATTGTTACTCAGCAAGCAAATGCTACAAACACATATGTTGTGAATCAAGACTTAAATGCATTGAAATTTAATAGTCCTGATAACCACAAAATGTGGATTAACAAGAAATAAGGAGTTAATGATGGATAAAATAATTGGTTGGTCACTACTTGTAATGGCCGTAGTTACTATATGGCTAAGTTTCTTTGACCCTACTAGAGTGTTTGTTGGATAGATGAAGTTATTTAACTACACTATAGCGAAAGTACAATTTGTACTTTCGCTATTTTTATTTATAACTGTAAATGCACAAGCAGTAAATTTTGTGCTAGAAAATGATGATTTAATTGATCCTAGAGCTGTGGAAAAAATTAATGCAATGGGAAGTGAATTACAACAAAAGACAAATATAAATGTATATGTAATAGCTAAACAGCAATACCCTACAATCAAATCTAATGATATGAAAGAGAAAATAGCATCAATTAAATTATACGAAAAATCTGTTGTTGATACATTAAAAGCTCCATATGTACTTTTAAGTACATCTTTTACTGATACTCATATCAATCTAATTAAAAGTAAAGATATAAAAGATATGGTAAATAAGGATAATATATTAGATAGATACGTTATTCCACTTTTAGCTTCACAAGATAAAAATGATATGAGAGCAAAAGTTTCAGCTGCACTATTAAATGGTTATGGTCAAATTTGTGATGTCATAGCTGAAAAAAATAATATTAAACTTGAAACAAGTATGGGTAGTGGTGGTACTACATTTTCTGCTATTTGGAAAGTATTTATGTATACATTAGTACTTTTTGGAATACTTGCTTATACATATATTGTAATGAGAGAAAAGAAAAGAGGCTACTAGATGAAAAAATATCAACTCTGGCTTTTGTTTTTCTTTGCAATATTTGCTTTTACATTCTCTATGATAATATGGACTGTAATGAGTGCATCAAAAGTAGATATCAATGAGGATAAATCTTTTGCAAGTACATATCATATTGTAGATGATAAATTTAATGATATGATGAGATCTAGTCAAAAGTTTAAATCTTTATATGATGCTAAACTAATTATCAATGGTCAAATTAAAACATTAAATATAGATGATGTATTTTTATCTCAAAGAGCATTAGAGAAAAAAAGTAATAATAAAAATATGTTAAAAGTAGCAAATAATAGTATTGAAATTATTGTAAAAGATAAAGCTACAAATCAAAATATAAAAAATGCTAATATTGAGATTTTATTAACAAGGGCAACTGTAAATCATAATGATATTAAAATTACTAAATTTGATTATGTTGATGGGGTATATAAAACAAATGCAAAAATAGATATTGAAGGTAATTGGAATATTACAGGATTTATAAAAATAAATGATGATAAGGGCTATTTTTACTATAAAACAAAAAGTGTAAAATAGTTTATTTATATGTCATTAAATTCTAATAATTCTACTCTACTTGTATTCCCAACAAGTAGAGCTATTAGATCATTCGTTCAAAAGTCTAAGCACTCAAATCAACTTTTACCAAAGACTATCACAATAGGAGATTTTTTTTCTAAAGTTATTCTAATAAAAGATAAAGAATTTTGTGAAGTTGAACACAGAATATTATATTTAAAACAAGCATTACATAATATTGATATAAAAAACTTAGGTATGAATAAAGATTTTAATTCTTTATTAAAACAAAGTGATTATTTGTTTAGTTTTTTTAGTGAATTAACTCATGAAAATAAAACTATAGATGATTTGTATGAGGTAGATACCTATGCATACTATCATGATCATCTTGATATATTAAAAAAAATTTATGAGCAATATTGTTTAATATTAAAACAAAACAATATTGTTGATAAAATTACACTTCCTAAAGAATATAAATTAAATGAGTTATATGTTAAACAATTTGAGAATATTGTTGTGTATTATGAAGGATATTTTAGTAGTTTTGAGTTTGAACTTATCCAAAAAATATCTAAACTAACAAATTTAAATATAATATATACTCAAAATGATTTTAATACTAAAAATATAGATATGTTTGTATCTTTAGATTTAGAAGTTAAGCCATTAAATAAATATAATATTAATCTATCACAAAATTGTATTGAAGAGATTATTGAATTAAAACCAAAAAATCAAAAAATCAATATAGAATCAATATCAAGTAGAATAAATCAAATAGGGTTTATAAAACATAGTATAGTAAATATGATAAATAATGGTATAGATGCTAGTAAAATTGTTGTACTACTACCAGATGAGTCATTTCATGAAAGTTTAGCTTTATTTGATAATGAAAAATACTTTAACTTTGCAATGGGACAAAATATCAAAGAATCACTTATGATAAAAGTTGCAAATGCTATTTATAAGATTTTATTGGATTTTGAACCAAAAGATAAAGATAAGTTAACTAGATATAATTTAGATTATGAGATGTTAGTAAAAGATTTTGGAGTTAATTTACAAAAACAATTAAATAAAATAGTCTATAATAAATTAATTTTATTAATACTTTCATATGAAACGAGAAAAGAAGTATTAAAAAAGATTGAGATTGTATTATATAGTTTAGAAAAATTACTGTTTCATAAAAGTGTAAATATTAGTTTTAAAGATGCTTTTAAAATATTACTTCAAAAATTATCGTCAATTACCTTAGATGATGTTAGTGGTGGAAAAATTACTGTAATGGGATTACTTGAAACAAGAGGTATTAGTTTTGATGGTGTGATTGTTGTTGATTTTAATGACCATATTATTCCAAAACGAAGTGTAAAAGATAAATTTATATCAACATCTGTAAAAAAATTAGTAGGACTACCTACTTTAAAAGATAGAGAAGATTTACAAAAGTACTATTATGCTGAGTTATTTTTTAATGCAAAAATGATTAATATAGCATATGTGCAAGATGAACAAAGTGGATTAAGTAGATTTGCTCATGAGATATTTCCTAAGACTATTATAAAGAAAAATACAAAACCTTTTGAAAATATTTTATATAATACTAAAACTATAAAATCTATTGATAAAGATATTATACTAGATATTAATTTATCCTCAAAATCATGGTCAGCAACCTCTCTAAAATCATATCTTTTATGTAAAAGACAATATTATTTTAAATATATTAAAAATATAAAAGAGCATAAAGTCTCAATTAAACCACAAGGTTTTGAATTGGGAAGTATTATACATAACTCTTTGGAACAATTATTTAAAGATCCTAGTTGGAAAGATGATATAAATAGTTGTATTAATAAATTAAATACAATTATAGATACAAAAGTTGGTAAAAATAGTTATTTAATACTTGATGCACAAATTTTTAAAAGAAAGTTAGTCAAGTTTATACATAATGAATTTAATAGATTAAATATAGGTACGCAAATAATTGCACTAGAGCAGCCATTTAAGTTTAAATATAATGGCTTAGAGATAAAAGGATCAATTGATAGGATAGATAGATTAAATGATAATTCATTATTAGTATTAGATTATAAAACATCATCAAGTTTAAAAATAGATTCGGTCAAAAATTATGAAAAAAGTAGTGATTTTCAACTTGAATTTTATTATCTAGCAATGATAGAAAATTTTGTCACTCAAAACGAACAAGTAAATTGTGCATATTATGATCTAAATGATTCTAAAATAAAAGATGAAACTGCATTGAATGAAAAATTAATTTTACTTGATAAAATATTTGATCAATTAAAAACAACAAAAGTTGATTTTAATAAATGTGAAGATAAAGCTACTTGTGAATATTGTGCTTATAAAATAATGTGTGGAAGATAATATGGAACAATTTGTATCATTAAAAGCTAGTGCAGGCAGTGGTAAAACATTTGCTTTGAGTGTGAGATATATTAGTTTACTTCTATTAGATGCCTCACCTACTCAAATATTAACTCTAACTTTTACAAATAAAGCAGCTGCGGAGATGAGTTCTAGAATATTTAAAACTATTCAAACATTAGGTGAAGATGAAGCTTATATGGATGCAATTTGTACTCAAACTTCTTTAACTAAGGAGCAAATATTAGTAAAAAAAGATGAGATATTAAAAAAATATATCAATACTGAGCTTTCAATTTATACTATTGATAAATTTATTAATAAAATTTTGAGAGAGTTTAGTGGGTATGTGCAAATAAATGATGATTTTTCTATTGTAAAGAATGATGAAGAACTTTTATTATACAAATATCTGCAATCATTAGATAGTAGATCTTTTGATGAGTTAATTGATTTTGCATATACTCAATCAAAAAAACTATCTTCAATTTTTAATTTATTTAAACAGTTACATGAAAAAAATGAACAATTTGATATTAATCTCGATTTTGATTTTCAAGAATATACACAAATAAAAGATGATATTTTAAAAAATGCTTTTGTGATAAAACAGCATATTCAAGATTGCAAAACAATAAGTGCAACAGGTCTAAAAGCTGTTGATTTTGACAGTGTAGAAGAGCTTTTAAATAAAGGTAAAACTTGGCTAAGTAAAAATAGTTTAAGTGAGTATACATATTTTAAAAAAGCAAATCCTGATATATTACAAAAATATTTTGATAGTTTAAAAGTTCAAATTGTTCAATATATCTATTTAAAAGAGCAGTTAGTTTTATCAAAACTTTTTAAAGTCTATAATCAGTATATAAATTTTAGAACAAAATATAATATAAATAAAAACTCACTAGAGTTTAATGATATAACAAATATGGTTTATACACTTATGAGTAGTTATATACATAAAGACTTTTTGTATTTTAGACTTGATTCTTATTATAATCATATATTAATTGATGAGTTTCAAGATACAGCTCTTGTACAATATAAGATATTAGAACCATTGATTGAAGAGGTGATTTCAGGAAGTTCGCAAGAATATAAAACATTTTTTTATGTGGGTGATACAAAACAATCAATATATAGATTTCGTGGTGGTAATTCAAAACTTTTTGATTATGTAATAGATAAATTTTCGCCTCAGATAAAACTTCAACATCTTGATACAAATTATAGAAGTAGTCAAACAGTAGTAGAGTTTGTAAATAATATATTTTACAATCTTCCTTCATATGAATATCATAATCAAAAGGCAAATAGTGATATTGAGGGCTATGTAAAAATAGAAAATTTTGATGATGATAAAATATCTATGTTTGATAAAATAGTTGAAACAATAGATAGTTTACTTCAAAAAGGTGTGTCTGCAAATAATATTACTATTCTTACTTATACAAATGATGATATTTTGAATATTTATAGATATTTAAAATCTGTTTTTAAAAATATTAAGATAAATACAGAGATGACATCTAAGCTTATATTACAAAAAAATGTAGCATCAATAATTAATATAATTAAATATTTATATTTTAATGAAAAGATTTATCTATGTAATTTTAATACATTAATTGGACAAGAGCTAGAATATGAGATAAATTTAGATAAAGAATTATTGCAAGAAAGTTTGGAAAAGATTATTTATAATATTGCAAAAGTATATAATTTAATGGATGAAAATGTTATAAAATTTTTAGAGATTATTGATAAATATGACACTGTTATAGATTTTATATATGAAATCGACAATGAAGACACAGCTATGGTAAATAAAGAAAAAACAGGTCTTCAGATTATGACAATATTTAAATCAAAAGGTTTGGAGTTTGATACAGTTGTTTTGCTTGATAGATTAAAAGGTGCAAATACAGATAAATCTAGTTTACTTTTTGAGTATGATAATATGGATTTAAAACATATTTATTATAAACAAAGAGATAGAGAAAAACTTGACTTTGCTTATGAAAATGCTATAAAAAAAGAGAATGCTTTAAAATACCAAGATCAATTAAATATATTTTATGTAGCTCTAACTCGTGCAAAAAATAATATGATAGTATTAAAGAAAAATGATAAATCGGTATTTAAAATATTAGAAGATAGGCTAGTATCTCAAGAAATTGGCTCTATTTTTATTGATAAGACAATTAAATCTTCTTCTAAAACAGAAATTAATATAGAATATAATCCTATTAATTTAGGGTTACAAGACAAAACAATAATTAAAGAGGATTTAGAAGATAGTGATTTAATTGCACAATATTTTGGAATTGCTACACACTATTGTCTTGAAATGATGAGTAGTTTTGATAAAAATTCACTTGACAATGCAATACAAATGACAAAAAATAAATATAGTACTCTTTTGGAAGAAAATCATTTTGAAGACCTATATAATAGAGTTAAGAATCTTATTTATAATGAACAGTTTATACTTATGACTAAAGATGCAAACATATATAAAGAACAATCATTAATTTATCAAGAAGAATTAAAAATTATTGATTTATTAATTGAAAGAGGGAATAATATTACAATTATTGATTATAAAACTACAAAAGATCAGCAGCAATCACATATTTCTCAGGTAAATTATTATAAAAAAGCTATTCAAAATATATATAAAGAAAGTAAGATAAAAAGTTATATTATTTATTT
>CAZAOJ010000062.1:0-8909 GCA_964486745.1 uncultured Arcobacteraceae bacterium | reverse complement strand
AGAGGTTTTAGAATGAAAAAAGATAAAAAAGTATATGTAAGTTTAATAGCAGATTTACTTCATGCAGGGCATATTAATATATTAAAAAAAGCAAGTGAATTAGGAGAAGTTACAGTAGGCTTATTAACATTAGAAGCGTGTGGTGAACTTAATGATGTGCCTTATCTTGATTTTGAAAAAAGAAAAGAAGTTTTAGAAAACTTAAAAATGGTAACAAAAGTAATATCTCAAAATAGTGCAAGCTACAAAGAAAACTTATTAAAATTAAAACCTGATTTTGTAGTACATGGAGATGATTGGCAATACAATTCTCAAAAAAAATATAGAGAAGAAGTACTGGAATTACTAAAAGAATGGAATGGTAAGCTTGTTGAAATACCGTATTCAAAAGATATTAGTGATGCAAATATCAAAGAACAGATGAGAAAATTAGGAATAACAACAACGGCGAGATTAGGGAGGTTAAGACATCTAATTAATTCGGGTAAAGTAGTAAAAATTTTAGAAGCACACAATGCTTTGAGTGGACTTATCGCTGAAAATGCAGAAGAAACTTTGGAAAATGGTGAAGTTGTAACTTTTGATGGCATGTGGAGTAGCTCTTTGACAGATTCAACTTCAAAAGGCAAACCTGATATAGAAGCAGTAGATACAACATCAAGATTAACAACAATCAATGAAATATTTGAAGTTACAACAAAGCCGATGATTTATGATGCAGATACTGGTGGAAAACCTGAACATTTTGAATTTACTGTAAGAAGTTTAGAAAGAACAGGTGTAAGTGCTGTTGTTATAGAAGATAAAACAGGATTAAAGAAAAATTCTTTATTTGGTAATGATGTGTCTCAAACGCAAGATAGTATAGAAAATTTTTGTCATAAGATTAAAGTTGGTAAAAATGCACAAATTACAAAAGAGTTTATGATAATAGCTAGAATTGAAAGTTTGATACTTGAAGCAGGTATGGATGACGCATTAAAAAGAGCATTTGCTTATATTGAAGCAGGTGCTGACGGGATTATGATACATTCAAGATTAAAAGATCCAGCAGAAATTATAGAGTTTGTTACAAAATTTAGAGAAAAAGATAAAAATACACCAATAGTAGTAGTTCCAACATCCTTTAATTCTGTAACAACGGATGAGTTTAAAGAGATAGGTATAAATGTAGTTATTTATGCAAATCATATGTTAAGAGCTGCATATCCAGGGATGATGAAAGTTGCAAAATCAATACTAAAACATAAAAGAAGCTTAGAAGCTGAACCTGACTGTATGCCTATTAAAGAGATACTAGAACTTATTCCTGGGACAAAGTAATGTTAGATACAAAAAAGTTTGTTTATGGACTGGTAAAACGAGGATATACGCATCTTTGTGTTGTACCATGTAGTTTTGCAAAAAATCTTATAAATGAAGCTATTAATAATGAAAATATAGAGTATTTACCTTGTGCGTCTG
Source organism: uncultured Arcobacteraceae bacterium (assembly GCA_964486745.1). GTDB lineage: Bacteria > Campylobacterota > Campylobacteria > Campylobacterales > Arcobacteraceae > JAYEFX01. The sequence continues at coordinate 7,445 of CAZAOJ010000062.1, read as the reverse complement.
AAGCAGTAGCTGCAAGTGTTGCAGCTGGATTAAAGATGGCTGGAAAGTCTCCTATTGTTATTGTTCAAAGTTCTGGTGTTACTAATATGGGAAGTAATATTACTAGTTTACTCAAGCCTTATGGTGTGACTTTTCCAATCATAACGAGTTGGAGAACTTATAAAGATGGTGATAGTGAGATACAGCATCAACACTTGGCAACTGAGCTTCCTAGCCTTATAGAGTCTTATGGATATAAATATACAATTATTAAACAAAATGATATAGAAGAAGCTCTTAATCAGGTTGATTTTTGTGATACAACACATACAATAGGTATCTTAAAAAAAGATACTTTTTCAAAAGTGGAATTAGAAGATAAGCATAAATCGGATTTATCCTCTTTAATCTCAAGAAGTGAATATTTAAAACTTTTAAATGAACAATTTAAAGAAACTGATGTTTTATTTATTGGAACAACAGGTAATACTTCAAGAGAGATGTATAGTTTTATGCCTGATACAAATAATTTTTATATGGCAGGAAATATGGGAGGGGCACTTAGTCTTGGGCTTGGTGCTGCACTTGCAGGTAAAAAAGTTGTAGTTTTAGGTGGTGATGCTGAGTTTGTTATGCATATGGGTGGACTTACAACTGCTGGAAGATATAAAAATGTTGATTTAACTTATGTTCTTTTCGATAATGGACAAAATAAATCTACAGGTGGACAAAATACCTATCAGTCTCATGTTGATTATATAAATATTGCAAAAAGTTCAGGGTTGAATGTAGTTAATGATGTTCTTAAGTCTCCAAAAGAACTTTTAGAAAATTTCAATGAGCATGGATTGAATTTTTTATATGTAAAATGTGGACTAGATGATGAAACACCAAGACCACCATTAGAAGTTGTAAAAATAAAGGAGTTTTAATAATGACTAAAAAATCAGATGTTCAAAAAAGAATTATGGTAGATATGTCAGCTACTATTATACATCATGGACACATAAGACTTTTAAAAAAAGCTAGTAAGTATGGGAAAGTGATAGTTGGGCTTACTTCAGACAAAGAGATAAAATCTAAAAAAGGTTATACTCCAGAACTTAGCTTTAAATATAGAAAAGAAGTTTTAAAAGCAATTAAATATGTAGATGAAGTAGTAGAAACACCTTGGCTTTTAACAGATGAGACTTTAAAAAAATACGATATAGATTTACTTGTACATGGCAGTGATAATTCAAACTATATAAAAAAAGAAAAACTACTAATATTTCCTCGAACAAAGGGAATTAGCAGTACTAAGATGAGAGAAAATACTATGAATGTGATAGCTCAAAAATTTCAAAGGAATATCTTACTCAATCCTGGACCAGCTACAACGACACATAGTGTAAAGATGGCACAAGTCGTTCCAGATATTTGTCCAAGAGAGAAAGAATTTGGGGATTTGATGGAGTGGGTAAGTCAAGAGCTTACTAAAATAGTAGCAAATCCTAAAAAATATACTACTGTTCTTTTTGGTGGAAGTGGAACAGCAGTAGTAGAATCAGTACTTAGTTCAGTCGTCTCTCATAATAAAACAGTTTTAATAATTAATAATGGTGCATATGGAAAAAGAATGTGTCAAATAGCTCAAGCTTATGATATAAACTATATTGAGTTTGAAAGTTCACCAATAAAACCTATAAATCTTAAGAAACTAAAAAAAGTTATCAAAAAAAATAAAAATATTTCACATCTTGCAGTAATTCATAATGAAACAACTACAGGACTTTTAAATAATCTTGATGAATTAGGTAAGCTTGCAAAAGAAAATAGTTTAGAATTTATAGTGGATGCAATGAGTTCTTATGCTGCAATACCGATAGATATGAAAAAACAAAATATCCATTATCTTATGGCAAGTTCTAATAAAAATATACAAGGCATGGCAGGTGTAGGATTTGTAATAGCAAAGACTCAGTCTTTAGAAAAATTAAAAGATATAACCCCTAGAAATTTTTACTTGAATCTTTATGCACAGTACGAAAACTTTATAAAGTCTCATCAAATGAGATTTACACCACCAGTTCAAACTTTATATGCTCTAAAACAAGCAATAATTGAAGCAAAAGAAGAGGGTATAAAAAATAGATATAAAAGATATTCTAAATCATGGAAAGTTTTAACAGACTTTTTAAAAGAAAATAACCTTAAATATTTAGTAGATGATAAACACCATTCTAAAATTATTACTTCGATTTTTATTCCTGATGGAGTAGATTTTAATGATATGCATGATTATTTCTTTGAAAGAGGCTTTACTATATACCCTGGAAAAGTAGCTGATTTTAATACTTTTAGAGTAGCAAATATTGGTGATATTGATTATAAAGATATGAAAAAATTTTTAGAATTTTTTAAGAAATATTTAAATTAATAGTCATGAACAAAGAATTAATTATAATAGTAGTTGGTCGAATATTACAAATAATTATTATGTTGCTTTCCATAAGAATTATGACAACATTATTATCTCCTAAAGAAGTTGGTAATTATTATATAGTTACTACAATATTGGCTTTTTTTAATTTAGTTTTTTTAAACCCTCCAGGTATGTATTTTAGTAGGCATTTATTGCATTGGCAAAGGAGTGAAAATCTTTTCAATGCATTAATGGTGTTTTTCTTCATAATATGTTTAGTTTCGATTGTTTCAGTTCCTTTAACAGTGGGTGTTTACGAATTTTTTCATTATTCAGATAAGTTTTCATTGTATTCTTTAGTTACATTTATATTAATAGCAATTATTGTTAGTACTTTACATAGGAATATACTATATGGATCTAATATATTAGGGTTTAGAATGGAGTTTGTAAAATATTTGATTTTGACATTAACAATAGGATTATTTATATCAGTATCTCTTGTTTATCTTTATGAATCTCGAGCAATTATATGGCTTTTTGGAACTATATTTTCTGAAATGTTTATGTTGTTTTTTATAATGAAATTTTTTATCAAAAAAAACTCTTTTAATTTTGAGAAAATTAAAGTAACATTAACAAAAGAAAAAGTAAAGAAAATACTTATATTTTCTTTGCCGATTGGATTAACAACATTTTTAATGTGGGGACAAAATACTGCTTATAGGTTTATTGTAGATTATCGTTACTCTGCAGAGTTACTTGGATATATTGCTGTTGGGTTAGGGATATCATCTGCTGTTTTTAGTTCATTAGAAAGTATAGCAATGCAATATTATAATCCTATATTTTTAAAAAATATTTTAGATGCTTCTAAAGAGCAACGAGCAGAAGCATGGAATAAAATGGCAAAGCAAATAGTACCTATTTATATAGTAGCAGCTTTTTTTACTATTACTATGTCAGAAGTTTTAGTAAATATATTGTTAAACGAAAAATTTCATAATTCCTATATATATACTATGTTTGGTGTAGGCATTGAGTTTTTTAGAGTTATGACAAATTTACTTAGTAATGTATCTCAATCAGAGTATAGGACTGTTAGTACTATAAAACCATACTTTATAGGCTTTGTAATATCATTAGGATTTATTGGTATGATAGATTTTGGTACAAATTATTTTATGATACCGTTTGTGTTAAGTATTTCGTATTTTTTAGTTTTTGTATTTATGTATTTTAATATGAGAAGTCTTTTACAAATAGAATATAATATTCATATAATTAAAATCTTAATTTTATCATTACCATTTTTTATTATTTATATTTTTGATAGTAATAACTTAAATATTTTATATAGTTTTATCTTACTAGTTGGATTTGGTATATATTTTTTATTTGTTATGTGGTTAATATATAAAAATAATTTGAAAGAAAGAGTTATAGTATGAGAGTATTGACAATTTTTATAGACATGATTCGGGCAAATAGGTTATCTACATTTAATTCTAAAATAGTGTCTGATACTCCATTAGATTTGGCTTTTAAAGAATTTGGTGGTACTATATATACTAATTGTTTTACTCCTGGTCCAGATACACCAAGAGGAATGTCGGCATATTATACTGGCATTAATCCATATGAAAATGGATGCAATACAAGATTAAAGTGGCCACAATATTTTTTAAATCAAAATTTAAGAACAGTATTTGATGTATTTCTTGAAAAACAGTATAAAATAGATTGTTTTTCATCTCCAAAAGAACGTGATACTGGGTTGTTTCCTGAACAAATTAGCAAAATGGATATACATAATAAAGATTTAGACTTAAATAAATACTTATCTAAGCTAAAACTTGAAGAAAACCACTTTGTATTTATTTCCATACCTGATTATCATTGGGCTTTTGATGATTTTGGATATTCGACAAATGGAGAAAAACAAGCCTATAAAGTGATAAAAAATGTTTGGGATATTATTTTTAAAAATTTAAATAAAGATGAGTTTGATCACATATTTGTTTTTTCAGATCATGGCTTTAAATTTAGCGTAGAAAGAAAACTAGAACCTGAAGCGTATATGTTAAATGAAGACAGAACAAACATTATCATGCTTCATAGACAAAAAGCTCAAAGTGAGTTGTTTAAAAGAACAAAACTATGTTCTTTAACTGACTTATATGCAACTTATGAAGATATACTTAATGAAAAAAAATCAAATAAAGGAATTTCATTATTATCAGAAAAGGAGCATGATTTTATTATAGTTGAAGATCATATTGATTTTACCCCATCAATAAATCAAAACATTGAGTTATGGGCATTGTTAAATAGAGATTTAATATATATTCGAGAATTAGATAAGGTAACAATAATAAATCGGCAAACAAGAAAAGTAAGTTATACTATCAATAAACAATATGATGATATCTTAAAGGTAAAATCATCGTTTGGAAAATATATGAATGAATATGAAAAAATATTTTTATATAAAAATAATATACCACTAAAAGATGTTTATATGAATGGAAAAATTCGAAAAAATTCGAAAAAATTTAAAAAATTTATAAATATATTTTTTGACTTGATTAAATATATAAGTAAGAAAGAATGATATATTAGAATTTTATAGTAGATTGGACAAAAATTAAAACAAAAGGTAAAAAATGAAGAAACTATTTAAAAAAGTCTTTAACACATTTGGTCTTGATATTGTGTCAATAGAAAAAACAACTGTAACTGATACTCCATATTGTAAATATAGTAAAATTAAAAACGATATTATTGATGTTGAACAGTTAGGAACAATGTCATTAGCTATTCCTGGTATGATTACACCAGAAGCAGGAAAGTTTTTATTTACATTATGCTATATGCAAGATTTAAAGGGAGATGTCGTAGAAATTGGTTCATGGCAAGGACGGTCATCAAGTTTTTTAGCAAGAGCAGTGAAGGAATCTAAAAATGGTAACTTTTATGCAATTGATCACTCTGAAGGTAATAAAGGCAAAGAAGAATTTTATACAGTGGATGGTAGTTTAAATAATTTAAAAGAAAATTTTAGAGAAAACTTGTCTAAATTTGGATTGATGGATACTGTAAATTTATTAGATATGGTTAATACTGATGCTTCAATACAATTAAAAGACAAAACAATTAGATTTTTGTTTATAGATGGAGATTATACAAAAGATGGAGTTACAAAAGATATTGAATTGTTTTTTCCTAAATTAAAAAAAGGTTCAATAGTTGTATTTGATGATTATTTTGAAGGTTTTAATGGTTTATTGGAGGCAGTTGATGAAGTCTTTGAAAAATATAGTTTTGAAAGAGTTTTTTACTTTAGACATACTTTAGTGATAAAATTATAAAAATGATTAAAACAATATTATATATAGCGTTTCAATACGATAATGGTAAAAAAGAAAATGGTTATGCTGTAAATTATAAAGCTTGGTATGAAAATTTTGTGAGACTGGGTTATGAGGTTGATACATTATTTTATGAAGATTATACTTATGAAAATCTGCAAAAAAGAATAATTGAAACTGCAAATAACAGAAAACCCGATTGTATATTTACAATACTTCAAAAAGAACAAATTAGTATTGAGACTCTTAATATATTAAAAAAACAAAATTTTTTTACAGTCAATTTTTTTGGTGATGATCAATGGCGATTTGATAATTGGTCATCTAAATTTGCACCATATTATAGTGTTTGCATTACTACAGATAAGTTTTCTATTGATAAGTATAAAGCAATTGGTCAACATAATGTTATAAGAAGTCAATGGGCATCATTAGATAGTCAAGTGTCCTATGAGAAAATTGACTATCAATACGATGTGAGTTTTATTGGTGGTATTAACCCTTATAGAAAATGGTTTGTAAAAGAGTTGTCGAAAAGAGGTATCAAGGTTCATTGCTTTGGTAATGGATGGAATAATGGTAGAGTGACTTATAAAGAGATGGAAGAGATATTTTTAACCTCAAAGATAAATTTAAATATTTCTAATAGTACAAACTATGATATGCGCTATATAATATCCAGTTTAAGGGCATTTTTGAGTACAGTTAAGTCTATAATTAAGGGTGGAAAAAATAGTAGTCAAATAAAGGCGAGGAATTTTGAGATACCAGTTCAGGGTGGATTTCAACTCACTGATTATGTACCTACAATTGAAGATTATTTTGATATAGGCAAAGAGTTGATTTGCTATAATAATATTGATGAAGCTGAGAATTTGATAAATTACTATTTAAAACATGAAAATGAAAGAGAAAATATAAAAATACTAGGTATAAAAAAGGCTAGAGAAAATCATACATTTAAACATAGAATTATAAATTTTATGAAAGAACTTATGTTTATAAAAGGTAATTGTTAGTGCATATATGTAAAAATAATCTCAAAAAACTTATTGAACCACATTTTCATAAAGATTTAAAAAAAGAAAATTATAAAATAATTTCAAAGAAAGCATCAAATTTATTAAATAATACAAGATTTGATTTGGCTTTTAAACTTTTATATCTTGACATGAAAGAAAAAAATAAAAAGTTTGCAAAAGAGGTTTACTTTGAACATATTCGCGCTTTTAGTTTAGGCAAGTTTACAGAACCTGGTAATGAAAAGAAAAATAGCATAGAAAAATTTATGCAAGAATTTGAAAAAACATTTGAAGATATTAAAAAAAATGGTTTTAAACGTACTAAAACTGTTATACCGTTATCTAAAAATGGTTCAATAGCAAACGGAGCACATAGGGTTGCATCTGCAATTTATTTAAATACAGATGTAGATTGTGTGCAGCTAGATACGCCTGCTCATACATATGATTATAAATTTTTTTATAACAGAAACATATCTACTGACGTATTAGATATAATCGCTACAAAATTTATAGAATATACGACAAATGTTCATATAGCTTTTTTATGGCCTATAGGACAAGATGTTCAAAAAGCACGAGATATGATACCTAATATAGTATATAAAAAAACAATAAAACTAACTCCAAATGGAGCTCATAATTTACTAAGTCAAATATACTATGGAG
>CAZAOJ010000061.1:2375-9573 GCA_964486745.1 uncultured Arcobacteraceae bacterium | reverse complement strand
TTACCTAAAATACTTTTTTTAATTAAAGGCTTTGTTAATATATATTGCTTAGCAATTGTAGTTTTTTTAATATGTGCTTGCGTTATTAAAGTATCTTTTTTTATATTATCTTTTGCAATATATATAGTTACAAGCTGATTGTTTTTTTTCTTTATCTCTTCTCCACTATTATAAAAATAATACGCTATACCTAATGTAGTCAATAACAGTGATGCTAACACCAATATGATTGCTATTTGTTTATTAAATTTCATTATATTTTTCCCTTAAATTCTATCATTATTACATCCCAAACTCTAATTTTCCTGCCATCATAGGGAAAACAATAAATGCTCCAAGTGATGGCAATACAAAAATAAAAATTACAACCATAAGGTACATACTAAGTGTATTAACTTTCCCCTTAATTTTATAAAATTTTTCTTGTCTCATCTCATCAGACTGTGTTGAAAAGATACCTTTAACCCCAAGTCCTGTTTCTTCACTTAAAATTAAAAAATCTACAATTTTACCCATATCTTCTGAATCAACTCTTTTTTTTAAATTTTCATAAGCTTTTTTTGTAGAATAATTTGTCATTTCATATTCTAATATGGCAATTTCTTTTAATAACTCTTCGTCAATTATTCCATGAGCCCGTCTAGAAACTTGAAAAAATGCATTTTTTAATCCACCACCAGCTTCTAATATTACATTTATTAAATCTAAAAATACTCCAAGATCTTGATCGATTTTTTCTACTCTTTCTGATTTAGATATACTTAAATACATCTGCCCACCAAAAACCACACAAATAATCCCTAAAAGCACTCCTATTAACCCAATCTCAAATGAGAAAAAGATAGGTAATGCTACAGCTAAAACTATACCTAAAATTGCAAAAGTTAGCCTTCCTTCATTATATTCTTTATATGTAATTCCAGCTTGTATTAATTTAAATGATAGAGTATCTTCTTCCTCTTTACCTTGAGTTACTTGGGTTTGCTTATCTATAATATCAAATTTATCTAATTTTGATAGTAATATAATTTGCTTCTTTATACCACCTCTATCATACATAAACCATGCAAGTAAACCAATAATAGTAATAAAAATAGGTAAAAAATATATAACACTCATTATTTCACCTTTGCTAACATACTATTTACAAATAAACCAAAGGCAATCCAAACTACAATAAAAAACATTTGAATTTTCCCTTCGCTACTTCCAAAGAAATGTTCACTTAGAACTCCATTCATGGCATTGTCCATCATAATATAAATAAATATTACTAAACCTACAATCATATATGAACCAACTTTTACTTCCTTAGTTGAAGAAGTTATTTCTTGTTTTATTTCCCCTTGATCTTGCAATGTTTTTCTTAATTTTTCAAGTGTATTTGAAAATTTACCACCTGATTGTCGTCCAATTGAAACAGTTAGGTAAAAAATTCTTAACTCTTTTGATTCTACCATTGTAAACATTTTTTCAAATGTTTTATCTTCACCTAAGATATCTTTTTCATTTATATACACATTAAAAACTTGTTGAGTAAATTTTGATTTTGATGTTGCAATAGATTTTTTAAGGGCTTGCTCAAATCCAACACCACTTTTCATCATACTTACAACTTTATCAATAATCATTTTTAAACCAAAATTAAACTCTTCCCTTCTATTATCTATCATTTTTTTCATAAACAATAGTGGAAAAAATGAAAATATTACAAAAGACACTACAAATATCACTGCAGAATTTGCGACAAAATTTATAAATGAAGCAGATAAAAATCCAAATCCTAGTGAAATTAAAATAAATATATATTCTGAATACGGATGATTAAATCCAGCATAACCTAAGTTTTTACTAAGCCAACTAGATTCATTGTTATCTTTTTTAACATTTTCTTGTTTATGTTCTATAATTCTATTGCTGTCATCTTTTAATAATCTTATAATACTACTTTGTTTGTTATATTCAATATAGTAAGAATAGCCTATAAATAATAATGAAACTACCAATATAGGGATAATAATAATTAAAAAGACAACTGAAAGTTCCATATTATCCCATCTCTCCAATTTTTAAGAAGTGTGGCCATTTATGGTAAAGTTGTGGATCTTTTTCTAAAAATATATTTATAAATTCTTCTTTCCATCCACACATTTGATCTGGTAAATCTTTCGCTAATTCATCTATTAACATCTGTTTTGGCATCTCATAATCAGGATCAAATATAGCCTTATCTATATCAACTCCAAACATATTCATTTGAGTAATAGTTCTTGATGGAGTAGTCATAACTTCAAAACTACCTTTAGTTTTTTTCATATCACTAGTATCTCTTTTAAACTCAAAAATATTACTTAATGATATTATAGAGTTTTCTTCTATTCTTTTTTCAACTTCAGATATAGTAATAAGTTTTCTTGTACCATCTGGGAATCTTACAAGTTGGATAATAATATCAATAGCAGATACCATTTGAGCTCGAATAAATTGAATATTTGCACTAGGTCTGGCTTCAAGATACATATTTTCAATTCTTACAAGTGCTTCTTTTGTATTATCTGCATGCACAGTTGTCATAGATCCTGGGTGTCCTGTATTCATGGCATTTAACATAACTACAATCTCTCCACCTCTACACTCACCAACTATAATCCTTCTTGGACTAGATCTTAGAGCTGATCTAAGTAAAAAGTCAAGTCCTATGGCTCCTTTTCCTTCTTCATTTGCCATTCTTGCTTCATAAGATCTAATAGAGTGACAAGGCATTTGTGGTTGCATCTCTTTTGTATCTTCTATTACCATAAGTTGTTCATTGTCATCAACAAATCTTGTTACTGCATTTAAAAATGTTGTTTTACCACTTGATGTACCACCAGAAACAATAATATTACACTTTCCTTTTGCTGCTTTTAATAAAAAATAGGCCATTTTATAATCCATCTGACCTGAATCAATAAGCATTTCAAGCAATAATGGTACATCATTAAATTTCCTGATTGTTATACAGCTACCTTCATTTGCTGCAATTGGTGGTATTTGAACCTCTACCCTTGATCCATCTTTTAGTTTACTTGAAATAATTGGATGAGCTTCATCAATTTTACGATTATTTTCACCAAGCATTTTATCAATTACTTTTCGTAATTCTTCTTCACTTCTAAATACAAAAGGTGTTTGCATAGTTTTACCATTATAGATAATATCTATATAATCTTTAGTATTTACAATAACATCATTTAAACCATCTTTTGCAATATCAAATAGTGCTGTAATTGGTCCATATCCAATTACATTATTTATAATCAGATCTTTAATTTCATCTATTGTTTCTTTAGGTAAACCTTGTGTTTTTGAAAATGAAGATATAAACTCTGGTAGAACTTCTTCTAAGGTATCTCTAGTAATAATTTTATCTGATTTTAGACTAAGCATAAATTGATCATTTATGGTATATGCTAACTGTAATAACTTGTCATTTAGATATAAATCAGGAAATTTAAGTCCATCTTGTGTACTCTTTTTCTTAATGATATCTACTTTTTCTTTATTATTTACAATCTTTTCTGATTCTTTTTCAATAATATCTTCTACCTCAAAAGATTGCTGTTTTAATTCTTTTTTTTGTTCTTCTTCAGCTATAAGTAGTCTTAAATTTCTCAAGATTTAACCCTCTTTAAAAATGAAAACAAACTTTTTGATTGATGCTTCTCTATTTTTACTTCATTTATAAAATTTTTCTCAATCAATAATTTCTTTAACTCTTTTACAAAGATTGATTCTGGTGCCACTTTATGTGCTAATTCACAATAATTCCAACACTGTCCTAATGTTTCATAATCATTTGGTATTTTACTATAGATTAATTTTTCATCAGCTGTTGTAGAGTTCATAATTGATTCAAAATCATCATAAGATATCTCATTTAAAGAATTAACTCTATTTACTACAAAGCTAACTTTTTCTTTTAGACCTGCTCTTTTCATTAAAGCATAAAATGTTTTTAATTTAGAGACATGAGGAAGAGTCATCTCTGTTAATATCCACAATTCATTTACAAGATCATATATTGTACTTTTTAAAGCTGAAGAATCTGCACTTCCTGTATCAATAATAATATAGTTAAAATGTTCACTAGCTCTCATAATATAATCAAGTAATTTATCTATAAAAACATCTTTTTCTAATATATCTCTATCAATATGTTTTTGAATACCATTTACTGCATAAAAATTTTCTCTAATTTTTACTAATCCATATTCTAAATCTTTCTCAAGATTAAAATCATTTAAATTTACTAAATCAATTATAGAGTGTTCAGGAACTGGATTTTGTGATAAAAAGAGATTACTAATAGCTTTTGTAGTTGATAAATCTATAAATAGTACATTTTTATTTGGACTATTATGTGCAAGTATATCTGCAGTATTCATAGAAACAACAGTAGAACCTATTCCTCCTGAAATTCCTGCTACACATATAATTTTATTATCATATTTATTTTTATTTAAAAGTTTATATTTTGTTTCTAAAATAATATTTTTAATTGTCTCTGGTGAAAATTCATCAATTGAAGTGTAATTTAATATATTTAATCTACCACAAAGAAGTGATAGATTATGTCTATTTGGTCCTATAACTATAACAAATTCATTAAATTCTTGTAATATATCTTCATCTTCTTTAATTAATTTTTCATTTTGAACAGTATAAATTATAATATTTCTTGCATTTTTTTTATTTAATGTTTCTGATACTCGACTAATATCTTGGATAATTTTTATATCTGCATTAAGTAAAATATCAAGGTTTGTTTGAAGTTTTTGTGCAAATTTTAAAGTTTGAGTATCTGACACAACAAATATATTTAAAGGTGTATTTTGAGATATCATATCTTTTTCTATCTCAAATATTTTTCTTAAAACCTCTTTTGTTTTTTGTAATAAATCTTTTAATACACTTCTATACCAAATCCGATTATTAAATACCATTTTACCAAAAATAATATCACCATCTTTAAGGATAATAGAATATCTTGGTTCCATAAAGTCTAAATCATCTTCAATTATATCATGACCATCTACGGTAAAATCATATCTATAGTGATTAAATTTAAAATCATATTTTAAAAATGTTACTTTTTTCATATTTGAAAGTAATACAAAAAATTTCAATGTTTCAACTAGCTGTTCTTTTCTAATACTTAATTCAGCTTGTACATCTGAATATTCATGATATTTTTTATAATCCATTACATATTATCTTTCTTTATAAATTTATTCATTATAATATCTAAAGCTTAGTAATGGACAACTTAAAACAATTTCATCATCGTTTATAATATCAGCAGTATCTATTGGTTCAGGTATAAGGATCTTTTTCATATTAAAAGACATATCTGTAAAATCCCTATCTGTATCCCATGGATCATAGCCACTATAGTTGGATAAATCTTCAGATACATATACATAGTTATCATCTGGATCAGAATGTATATCTATATCCGCATACTGGGCATAGTCTTCCAGTTCATCATATGTATGAGAATCCTTTAAAAAGTTTCTTTCCCTACGGCTAAGGTCATCTTTTATAGAATCATAATAATCCTCAGCTTCTTGTGTCCAATGATCCTCATCTTCTATAAACATAACAAAAATTTTGTACTTTTCTTCACCTATCTCATTCATATGTGTAGTTTCACCATCAAAATTAAATTGATCATCTTGAAAATATACATTTGCCCTTGATTGCCTTGCCCAGTCTGAAGTTGTAGAATCTTCAGGATCATCACTTCTTTCTACTTGCCCATCATCAGTTGTTATTTCAACTGCTGGATAAACTCCATCATCAGTACAATTTGTATCTGGATCTTCATACACAAAATCAATTCCTGTATTTTCTAGACTGATTGTTGGATTATCTCCATCACTAAACTGACCAAATCTTTGATAGCCATCAGCAATAAAAAATACTCTTCTTTTTGGTGTTTCAATTCTTGTTAATAAATCACCAATTTGGTGAGCATTCTTATCAACCAATACTAATTCAGGATTTGTAGGACAACCATTGGAATCTAATTCATAAGTACCAAGCATATTGTAGTACCCTGCATTAATAACATCTCTAAATATAATATCTACATCATAATTCATTACATCCAAATCAGCAGACTGATCACTAGCAGGAAGTGTAAAAGTATCTTTTCCTAAAAACTTATACCAAAAATTATCTTGTGTGTAATTCCCTACATTTACTGTAACAGAATTAGGTCGTCCATCGCCGTCTGAATCTCTCCAAGTATATGAAACTGCACCACTACCAACTAATTCAGAACCTAATTTAGAATTATTTAAAATTGAATTTGCCATATTTTGAGCTATACACATAGCATCATTTTCACTTACTGTACCTTTTTGTATCTCTCTTCTATACGTAATTGCTAGTGCTTTAATAGTATTTGTCTTTAACGTATCTATATCATAAATTTTATCTCTTGCCATTTTTTCATCATTAACTGTAGCAATAAAGACTACAATTCCTGTCAAAAGTAAAAAACCTAAAAATAATTGATCAATAAAAGCTTTTTTCATCATCTTTACCTTTCCCTTTTAAAAAGGGTATATTTGATATTTAACCAAAAGTTCTGTAATCACAACCGCAATAAACATTGCCGGAGCCATTGGTGCAATTTTTCGTCTTTTGAATTTTTGAATAAATATCAACATTATCATCTGAGTTATACCACTTAATAATAAAAATAATGGAAAATACAAAGGAGGTAAATAGACTGCAATCACCATCATATACTTTATATCACCACCACCTAATATCATTTTAGGTGCAACTAATAATATTATAACAAAAAAAAGTAAAATAGACAATGAAACAATAAAAGAATAAAGATTTAGCTGATTTTCTAAATAGCCAAAAATAAGTAAAAATAAAAATAAAGTACCTAAAATGACATTAGGAATTTTGAATTTAGTACAATCTGCGTAAGATAAAAAGATTGAAAATATATAAAATGAAAGAGTAAATAACATATAGTAGGAAATTAGCCTACTTCGTTCATAACTGTATTTACTTGATTATTTGATTCATCTAGCAGCATATCTCTTTTCCCATCAAACCAGCTATTAACTGCGACTAAAGAGGCTACCCCCACAACTACAAACAACAAGGTAACTAGGATCTTATCCATAGC
>CAZAOJ010000061.1:0-2275 GCA_964486745.1 uncultured Arcobacteraceae bacterium | reverse complement strand
TAAAGGAAATAAAATAGCAGTGAATCTAATTTGTAAAAACATTAATGGTGCAAATAATACTAAATAATACAATGGTTTAGATTTTGGTTTTAATATAAAATAAACCAAACCAAAAAACAACAATAAAAAAGCTAAAATTACCCCACTTCCAAATTGTGTTTTTAAACTATTTGGTATTAAATAAGGCTGACTCTCACTTACAAAATGACCTTGAGTAAGATAATCATTATTAAGAACATTTTTAATAACTTGTATATATCCATCCATATCAATATACATATAAAAGCTAAAACCAAAAAGCATAGCTATAACTATAATTACAATTGATTTATATTGTTTCAAAATTAATTGAGTCAAACCTAAATATCCAAAATAAAACCAAAAAACATAATACATAGGTGCATATAACATTGATAAAATAAATTGATACTTTTTTGTATCAATTAGTATAAAATATAATAAGAACAATCCGCTTAATAAGTCTGCTCTTAAATAAAAATATCTAGCACATGTCATTGGTAAATAAATACTCAATATTATAATCATCCAATGACTTAACGTACTATGTCTTCTAAGCATAATATAGAACCAATTTGATAATAAAAGATATATAATTGAATTTACAACAATATGTGTATATTCTTTGCCACTAAATAGTGATATTAGATAAAGAAGCTTATGCCACATAAACCAAGGATCAAAGTCACCATATAAAGTATGTGCAAATACCCTACCCCATGATCCTATCTCATTTGGATAAAATGCCATGGCAAGATGCCGCCACCCATCATCTGCCATTGTATAATTAAATGAATATGATATACTAAAACTAGCTATTATAAATAATATATAGACAAAAGTTAATTCAACTTTTTTGCTCATGATACTCTTTTTCTGTATTGATTTCCCATATTTGATCTTTTGACTTAGAGTTTACAATAGAGTCAACTGCTTTAAAACTTGTCATCATAGAGTGATCCATATTATTATATCTGTGTTGCCCATTTCTTCCAACACAATATAAATTATCTATCGTATTTAAATACTCTTGTATTTGATTAAATTTATCATAAGAACCAAAATATGATGGATATGCTTTTTTGATTTTTATTTGTTCATTATCAATAATATCATCTATATTTGAAATAAAACCTAATTTTATCATCTCCTCTTGCGCCATAATTATAAAATCATCCTCAGACATACTCCACAATTCATCATTTTCATTACAAAAATACTCCATACCAATCCAAATAGTATCTTTATCTTTTACTAAATATGGTGACCAATTATTAAAAATTTGTAATCTTCCAACTTTAACATCTGATTCTTGTATATATATCCAATTATCTTTTATATCTTTCATTTGTAATTGCTTAACTAAAAGTCCAACAGTAATAAAATCTCTATATTCTAGGTTTAATGCTATTTGTTTTATATCTTCATCAACACTATTAAATGATTGAATTAAATCTTTTATTGGCATAGATGATATTATATTAGTTGAAGTATATATATTTTCATCTACAGTTTGTACAGATACTATTTTATTCTCATCAATATTAATTGTTGAAATAGTTTGATTAAATATAATCTTTCCACCTTTATTAATAATCTTATTTGCAACATCTTCCCATAATTGTCCAGGACCTAATTTTGGATAATGGAATTGTTCTATTAGTGAAGTTTCAATTGTTTTTTTATCCAAAAACCCAAATGATTTTTTAATCATATGCCATAAAACTGATCTTATTGATAATCCTTTGACTCTTTGATGTCCAAATAATGCATCAATTTGATTACATGGAACTCCCCAAACTTTATGGGTATAGTCACGGAAAAATGTAGCATAAAGTTCATATCCAAATCTATTTATAAAAAAATCTTCAAGTGTTTTTTCATCTCTTTTAAATAAAACAGATTTTAAATAAGAAAATCCAATTTTAAAAAATCTTACAATACCCAAATTTTTAATTGTATTTTTATTTAAAGCTACGGGGTAATCATAAAAATTTCTTTCATATAATATTCTTGATTTTCTATCTCGTGTTAAAAATTCTTCTTCTAGAACTTCATCCCACCAATCATTTACTTTTTTTATTTTACTAAAAAACCTATGTCCACCTATATCTATACGATTTCCATTGTAATTTATTGTTTTTGAAATTCCTCCAACTTGGTTTTCTTGTTCAAGTATTGTTACGCTATAACCTTGCTTTAATAGTTCATATCCAGCAGTTAATCCTGCTGGTCCAGCTCCAATTATTAAAATATC
>CAZAOJ010000060.1:0-9658 GCA_964486745.1 uncultured Arcobacteraceae bacterium | reverse complement strand
CTACTTTGATTTTATCACTTTTGCATCTTTTTGATTTATTGCAGTTACTTTAATAACTTCACCTCTTACCTCATCTTCAGATCTATACTCTATTAAATAATCACGATTAGAACAACTAACAAGATCCACTTTTATACTTAATTGAACTCTTTCACAATTTTTCTGATTAATAATTGTATCTCCTGCATTTAAACTAAGAGTATATAAACACACTAAAATACCACCTATTACTTTTTTCATAATTGCTCCTTTATTTGCAATGTTACTTTTTTTAACTCTTTAGTACTTATATCAATTTTAGCTATAAGTCTAATAATTGCTTTTTTTACTGTAGGCTGTCTAATAGCACCTACAAGATAACCACTGTTTATTAGTTCCTTTTGTATCTGCATAACTTTTTTATTATCATTTACAACTATTGGAACTATTAAACTATATAACTTTAAGCCCAATATATCTTTTATAATATCTAAATTTTCTTTGATTCTTTTTTGAATATCTTTTTTATTTTTTTGTATATATAAAAAAGACTCCATTGCTAAAGCTATATCAAAAATAGATGGTGCAGTTGTATATATCACAGCTTTTGCTCTATTGATTAAAAAATCAATTATATGATTTGATGCTAAGATATAAGCTCCATAACTTCCATATGCCTTACCTAAAGTTCCCATTTTTATGTGATTTTGTTTTATACTTAAATTATAAAAATCATACCATCCCAATAAATTTTTTCCAATTACTCCAGAACTATGTGCTTCATCTACTATTAAAATAGCATTAAATTCATTTGCTATATCATAAAACTCTTTTGGTGCAACATCTCCATCCATAGAATATACACCCTCTATAGCTATTATAATTCTGTTATATTTATCTTTTTGATTTTTGATTTTATTTTTTAATTGTTTAAAATTATTATGATTAAAAATCTCTACATCACCTTGTATTGTTTTAATTGCAACCATACCACTAGCATGATATTTCTCATCAATATATAATATATCTTTTTTTCTCACCAAAGCTTCAATCAAAGATAGATTTGCCAAAAAGCCACTTCCTACAACCAAACCATCTTCAAAACCATTTATTTTAGCTAAAGTTTGTTCAAATTCTTTATGTATTTGATTATAACCATTTACAACAATTGAAGCTTTAGGTGAGTGAAATTTTTCTTTTTTTACTCTTTTGTATGCTTTGTCAAAAATATCTTCTTTTGAAGATAAACCCAAATAATCATTACTAGCCAAATCAATTAATCTTTCATCATATATTTTTCGCTGTCTATATCTATTTGATTTTTTTAAGGCTTTTATCTCTTTAGTGTACATATATAAATTTTATCCAATCTAATATAAATTTTTATAGTGTGATATTTTCTAAAAACTCAATATCATCATCTTGCACTATAATAGCATCTATGCTATATGCAACATCTAATTGATTTACTTTTAAATAATATTGTACACTTTTTAAAATTTTTCTTATTTTTAATGGAGTAATATTGTACACAGCCTCAAAAGATGTACCACTCTTTACTTCTACAAAATGATAGATATCATCTTTTGTTGCAATAATATCTATTTCACCCAATTTTCTTGCATAATAGTTTGTAGTAATAATTTTAAAGCCAAGTGAAACTAAGTATTCACTAGCTTTAATCTCTGCAATATTACCCTTTAATCTGCTCAATTTCAACTTCTACAGATTTAAATCTTGCAGTTTTTATAATCTCATCAGATTCATCACCAAATAGATAATTTATATGTGATGAAACATGATGAAAAGTACAGAATAAAGTTTTTGTTTTTAATGTTTTTACAAACTTTATTGTAAGTGGATTTGTTTGACCATATTGTGATTTTAGTATCACTTTTTCACAATTAAACATATCTTTATCTTCTATACTTACTTGCAATATATCACTATCATACTTACTCATTAAAGTTTCACTATGCATAGTTTGAGCTGAGTTATTATAATGAACAATAGTTCTTCCAGTTGTAAGGTAAAAATTCTCACACTTCTTACTTTTTACTAGTTTTTCTATTTGCTCTCTTAATTTATATTGATGATATTTAAATCTTCCAAGCCCATCTTTTGTTCTAAAATCCTCAAGATGAAGTGTAGGAGTATCAGTTCTGCCTATTGGCCACTGAAGCCCTCTATTTCTATTTTTAATAAGTTTTAAATAACTAGCCCCTGAAAATCTTTTTGGTGCATCTTTTCTTATATCTTCCCACACATCTTCACTACTTGTATATAAAGTTTCACCCTTTATTTTATTTTCAATATCTCTTAAAACTTCCCAATCATCAGGTAGATCATTTTCAACCAAAGGTTGAGATAGATGTAATCTTCTCATTGCATTTATATATACACCTGTTTTTTCATATGCTGATTTTACACCAAATACTATATGAGCTTTTTGGGCTATATCATTCATAAAAAGATCTTGCACTACTATTAATTCAAGATTATCAAGAGCTTTATGTATTTTATTTTGATTTGGATGAATATGTGTAAAATCCTCACCCATCACATATAGTGATTTAATTTTACCATCTATCATAGCATCAACTGCATCAGGGGTCATAAGCCCTATCTCTTTTGGTGTTTCATAATCAGGATCATAATACGGTAGACAGCCTACATCACAAGCACCTTGAACATTATTTTGACCACGCAATGGCATAAGGCCAGCTCCATCTTTACCAATATTTCCTGTCATAAGAGCTAAATGAGTTATAGCCATTACTGCATAACTTCCATCTAAATGCTCTGTAATTCCAAGTCCCCAAAAAATCATTGATTTTTTTGTAGCATATGCTCTTGCTATTTGAGGTATAGTATTTGATAATTCTTCATATCCATTAATTTGCTTAAAAAAATCAGGATTTGCATAAGGGTCTTGCAAAATTGTTTTTTTATAATCTTCAAAACCTATAGTTCTACTATCGATAAATTCCTGATCATAAAGTTCTTCTTTTAAAATTACATAGGCTAACATATTTAATACTAATAAATTAGCTTCAAATGGCATAACTGCTTCATATTCAGCATATTTATTAAGTTGAATTTTTCTTACATCCATCACTGCTAATTCAACAGTTTTATTTCGTACAGCTTCTATCATTCTATTGGCAACTATTGGATGAGCTTCAGTAGTATTTGATCCAATAACAAGCAAAAATTCACTTTTAAATATATCATCATATGGATTAGTTGCAGCACCTTCTCCTATAGTTTGGCGCATACCACTAAGGCTTGGACTATGACAAACTCTTGCACAATTATCAATATTTGGAGATTCCATAGTAACTCTTGCAAATTTTTGTAAACTATAAGCACTTTCACAAGATGTTCTAGCTCCACCCATAGCACTAAATGAATGTCGTCCATACTGGTTTTTTATCTCACTTAGTTTCCAAGCACTTAAACTTGTAGCAAATTCATAACTAGAACTAAACCAAATATCATCAAGCGGTTTTAATGTATGACTTCTTGCTTTTAATTCTCTTGGCATTGCTTCAAAATTGTCTTGAATAAAAGATTTTTTAATTCTTACATCTCTTACCCTTTTATCACTATGTACAAAATCATATCCTGATTTACCTTTTATACAAAGTTTACCACGACTTACATATCCATCACTTTGTGCATATATTTTTTGTATTGTATTATCTTTTACTTGGGCTGTTATATCACATCCAACTCCACAATAAGTACATACTGAAGATATTTCATGAACCATTATCTCATCCCCCACCAACAAATTGAAGTAACTCTAATTTATCACCAT
The DNA here is from genome assembly GCA_964486745.1 of uncultured Arcobacteraceae bacterium. GTDB lineage: Bacteria > Campylobacterota > Campylobacteria > Campylobacterales > Arcobacteraceae > JAYEFX01. The sequence goes on along the minus strand of CAZAOJ010000060.1, from coordinate 5,856 downwards.
CTTTTGGTATAAAACTACTCCAATTATCTTTTTTAACTACATCCATATTAACTGCAGCTGCCATTACTTTATCTTCAATTTTAAGATTTTGTATAATATCTTTTAAACTCATATTATCTTCAAATATTTTATCTTCACCATTAACTATAATATTCATATAAACCTCTTTGATTTTTATTTTTTAGTAAATAAAACCATTTTAAATCTTTCACCCATACCAATAGGTTCAAGAAGTGTTTTTACTTTTTGTACTTCATGAATATACTCTTTTTCAGTCGCATATTTTTGTACCATTTCTAAAAGCTCAATAATACCAAATTCTACTAACGCTTTTAGTTGAGTTTGATAACTTAACTTTTTTGCCCCAGCACTTTCAAAGCAATCAATTAAATATCCAAAATGTACATCATATGTGATATCACTTTTTGCATAATACTTTTCTAGGTTTAAATCATCTTCAAAAAGTGGAAATACATTATGTTTGGCATAAATTCTAGCTGAAAAATCATTTCTTGGATACAAATCACCATAATCAAAAGTCATAAAATGAAATTTTTGGATATTTTCACACATATTTTCTGCAAATTTCTCATATCCAATAGCTAATTCACCTTTTGTAATTTCATATTTTTTACATCTATTTAAAAGTTCATTATCATCATTTTTTACAAACTCTATTTTATGATTATTTACCATTCCAAGTTGTTTTTCATTATCTTTTTCAAATACCAATTCACACTCAAAAGCATCAAATATTTCATTTGCTACAATGTATGCACTATCTAATTTTATTTGCGATATATCATTAAAATGTTGTAGCTTTATAACATCTCCAAAAGATTCTTCAAAATACTCTTTTTGTTTTTGTCTTAAATGTTCATATCTTTCAACTATTGTAAAACTTAGTGTATCCAATAAATCAGGCTCTAATGTATTTATAAACTCAATAATATCAGCTAATAAATACCCATGATGTGCACCAATCTCTACTATAGTTGTATTTTTTGGTAATATTCCATCATTTATAGTTTTTATAATTTGTTTTGCAATAGCCCCGCCAAAAAATTTACTTGTACTAACAGCAGTAAAAAAATCTCCACTTTTTCCTATATCTTTATATTTTGAATAATAACCATCTTTACCATATAACCATTCATAAAAATATTGTGAAAATCTCATACTATTTTAACCTTGAATATAATTCTAAAAGTTCTAATTGAGCCTCAATATCTAATATTTTAATATCCATATATTTACTATCTAATGAATTTTTCATAGTATTTACATCTGAAATTGTTTTTATACCAGCTTCTTCTAGCTCTTTCATTTGTGTTAATAATGAACTATATAATTTCACATCATCTTGTGCAATTTTTACCTTTTTATTTAAAAGAGCAAGTTTATCCAATTTTGTTTTTAAGAAATTTTCTTCCTCTTTTTGTTCAATTTGAAATGATTTAATAGCTTTTAAATGCTCTAACTTACTACTTTTAATATCATTCATTGTTCTTACATCAAGAGGAATAGTTATATTAAATCCATAAGTACTTGTATTCTCATTTGTTGTCATACCATCTGTTTTATGATACTTACTATAATCATATGTAAAATTAACAGTTGGCAAATATTTGCTTACAGTCATAGAACTTAGCCACTTTTTACTATTTATATCTAAACGAGATTTTTGTAGATATATATTGTTCTTTATAAACTGATCTTTGCTTACAATATCAAATCTGGGTAATTCAAAACTTTCATATGGTTTACTACTTAAATTATCAAAACTATTTATTAAACTTTTTAACTGAAATTCTAAATCCAATAAAACATTTTTCTTAATATTTGCATCTAATATTGCATTATCTAAAAATGATGTATCAATAAGTCCATTAAATACCTGCTCTTTTTTTCTTTGAATATCAATATTTGCATTTTTTATAAGCAGTTCTTGTTTTTGTATTGTATATTTCATTTTATGTATTTGAAACAAAAATGATGTAGCTTGAGCAATTAGAGATTTTTTACTAACTTCAATATCAGTATATTGATAGTTTTCAAGTGCATTTGAATATTTAATAGCTTGATATATTCCACCACTTTTAAATATTGGTTGATTTATTGTTACCATCGATTTAGCTGTATTATACTTTTTTTGTCCAATACTACTTTGAATATCATAAGTTCTTATATACTTATACATTATTGGATTTATCCAATCCTTACTAAGTTTACTTGCATTTTGTTCAACCTGCTGTTTTGTTAAATCAAGTAAATCAAGTCTATCTTTTGATAATATATTTTCATTTGTTGAAGAACTTGCATATACAGTTGAGAATAAAATAAGTGGTAAAAATAATTTAAATTGCATCATCTAATCTTTTAAACCCTTCATCAATCTCCTCTTTTGAAATTGTAAGTGGAGGTAAAAATCTTAAAGTGTTTTTTCCTGCTTTTAATACCAAAACTCCAGCATCAAATGCTTTATTTACAATACTAGTTAATAATTGATCATCATTTACTCTAAGTCCTCTCATTAAACCAAGTCCAACTTCACTTGTGAATTTATCCTGATGTTTATTGTAAAACTCTTTTAATTTTGTTTCAAAATATATAATAGTTTCATCTAGTTTACCACTGTTTTTAAGATTATCCAAAATTGTTATAACCTCATTAGCTGCAGTTGTTACCAAATAATTTCCACCAAATGTAGATCCATGATCACCAGGTTCTAATATATCTTTATACTTTGTCATAACAACACCAATAGGTACTCCACCCCCAAGTCCTTTTGCCATAGTTATAATATCAGGTTCTATCTCATAAAGATTTGATGCTAGAAATTCACCAGTTCTATAAGCTCCAGTTTGTACTTCATCAACTATTAATAAAATATCATTTTGTTTTAAAAACTTTGCCAATTCTTGAATATCTTTTTTATCAAATGGTTGAACTCCACCCTCACCTTGAATAAGTTCAATCATTACTGCAACAGTTTGATCATCTATACTTGTATATATGTCTTTTATTGCATTCTTATAAGAAAATCCATCTGGATATGGAGAAAAATTATCTGTATGCATCTTTGCTTGACCCGTAGCTTTTACAGTTGTAATTGTTCTACCATGAAAAGAATGATCAAGAGTAATTACTTTATATCTTTTATTATTAAATTTTGTTTGACCATATTTTCTAGCTATTTTTATAGCCCCTTCATTTGCTTCAGCACCACTATTAGCAAAAAACATTGCCATATCATACCCACTTAATTGATTAATTTTTTGGGCAAGTAATGCTTGAGGTTCAATAAGATATAAATTAGATATATGTGTTATATTGGATACTTGTTCGTAGATAGCATCCGCAACTTGTTTATTTCCATGTCCAACACTAACTACACCAATTCCACTTGTAAAATCAATATAATCTTTTTCATTTTCATCTACTAAAACTGCATTATTTCCTTTTTTAAAATTTACATAATTTCTAGCATATGTATGCAGTACATTTTGTTTATCTATTTGTTCTAAATTCATTTTTTCTCCCAAATCATCCACCAGTTTCATAAAAAGCTCTTGATGATATCTCACTATCATCTTCGCTTCCCCATTTATTTTTCTCAGGTTTATTTTTTAATACTTCTTTTAATATCTCAACTGCTCCATCAATATCATTTTTGCCAATAGCATCTTTTATACTCATAGCATCCTCAAAATATAGACATGGAATTAGATAACCTTCTGCAGTTAATCTAATTCTATTACAGCTATCGCAGAAATCAACTTTATGTGGTTCGATTATTCCAAATTCATAACCATCATCAAGTCTATATCTTTGTGCTGGAGAAGCATCAGTTCTTGGAACCTCTTCAAAATTATATTTACTTGCAATTACATCTTTTATCTCTTGTGCATTTAAGCCTTTAATGTCATTTGCATGGTGATTTTCCATATATTGTATAAATCTAATCTGATAACCTCTATTTTTACAATATTCAAGAAGATCTATTAATTCACCATCATTAAATCCTCTTAAAGGTACACAATTTATTTTTACTCTTAATCCAACTGCATCACATGCATCAAGCCCAGCTATTACATCTGCTAATACATCTTTTTGAGCAATCCTATGAGCAACAGCTGGATCAAGTGAATCCAAAGATACATTAGCCCTTTTTAATCCTGCATCTTTTAATAATTTTGCAGTTTGTTTTAATAAAAAACCATTAGTAGTAATAGCCAAATCTATATCATTTTTATAATCATAAATCATTTTTATAAATGTATCTAAATTTGCTCTTAAAAGTGGTTCTCCACCAGTTATTCTAACTTTTTTAATTCCCTGATCAATTCCAGCTTTTATAAATTTAAACAGATCCTCATATGACATTAAATTTTCTTGAGGTACCCAAGAAAATGGTTTTTCAGGCATACAATATTGACATCTAAAATTACATCGCTCAGTTACAGAAACTCTCAAATAATCTACAACTCTATTATGTCCATCTACTAACATCGTTTTTCCATATATGGTTTTAAAACTTCAGGTATATCAATACTTCCATCTTCATTTTGATAATTTTCCATAATAGCAACAAGTGTTCTTCCAACAGCCAACGATGAACCATTTAAGGTATGAGCTAAAATATTCTTTTTACCATCTTTATATCTTATTTTTGCTCTTCTTGCTTGAAAATCACGAGTAGTAGATATTGAACTTATTTCCCTATATTTATTTTGTCCAGGAAGCCAAACTTCAAGGTCGATTGTTTTAACAGCAGAAAATCCTAAATCACCAGTACAAAGCATAACTTTTTGATGTGCAAGTCCAAGCGAACTTAATAGATCACTTGCACAAGATACCATTTTTTCAAATATTTCTTCACTTTGATTTTGTTTTGTAATTGCAACCATCTCTACTTTATCAAACTGATGTTGCCTTATTAATCCTCTTGTATCACGCCCTGCACTACCTGCTTCTTTTCTAAAACATGGTGTATATGAAGTTAAAAGTAATGGTAATTCTTTTTCATCAATAATTTCATCATTATAAAGATTTGTTAAACTAACCTCTGCAGTTGGAATCAAATACAGATCTTCACCTTCTATTTTAAACAGATCATCTTCAAATTTTGGAAGCTGACCTGTTCCTTGAAGTGAATTTGAATTTGCCATAAATGGTACATACCACTCTTTAAATCCTCTTTTTGCATTAAAATCAAGCATATAATTTATAAGTGCTCTCTCAAGCCTAGCTGCATCGCCACATAAAGCAGAAAATCTACTTTTTGCCAATTTAACACCTCTAGTAAAATCTAACCAACCATTTTCTTCACCAAGATCCCAATGCTCTTTTGGCTCAAAATCAAGCTGCTTAATATCTCCAATTTTTTCTAAAACAACATTATCATTTTCATCTGCACCATCAGGAACACTATCATCAGGCATATTTGGCACACCTAACAATAAAGATTCAATTTTTAATTCCAAGTCTTTTACTTCATCTTCAAAAGATGTTCTTTTTATTTTAATTTCAGAAATTTCTTTTTGTAAAGAACTAATATCTTTACCCTCTTTTTTATATAAGCCAAATTGCGATGAAAGTCTATTTTGTTCTGCTTGTAAAGCCTCCATATCTTGTCTTTTTTGCTTTGTTTCCAAAGATAAAGTCTTTAACTCATTTAATATATTAGCATCAACACCTTTTCTTTGTAAAGCAGATGCAACAGTGTCAAAATCTTTTTGTAATAGTTTTATATCAATCATTTATATCCAATACCAGAATAATTTATTTTAGAGATGATTATATCTAAAAATACCTCTAAAAATGTAAAAAATAAAGAAATAAATAGAATAAGAA
>CAZAOJ010000059.1:0-9765 GCA_964486745.1 uncultured Arcobacteraceae bacterium | reverse complement strand
TTTTACAATATTTTTATTTTGGATTGATGCTAGAAATTTCTTACCACTTGATAAGAATACGGAAGCTCTTTTAGATAGTTCAAAAAGAGGTTTTAACTTTCCAAATACATATGAAAATTATAAAAATCTACTAATTAAAAAAAATACCAATTTGTATATATTATTATCAATAGTATCTTATGATAGAAAAAAACAAGATTCATTAAACGAAGAAGATAAATATAAAATATATAATTATTTAGAAAACATAGCAACATATGATAATGGTGATGTTATACCAGCACCAAAACTTACAGTGTCTATTATTGATAATCAACCTAATTTAAAAGCTACATATATTGCACCGTCAAATAATTTTAGACTAATTGCTCTCAAACCTCTAATTGGATGTGATAAAAGATACTTAAAAACATTAAAAGAAAATGAATATTATATTTTTGATAAAGCATATAAAATTTATAATGATACTATTGAAGTTGATACAGATAAAGATATCTCTTTATTTAATTCAAAAGATATTAAGATTAATATAAGTGCTATCGTAGGAAAGAATGGTACAGGTAAAAGTACAATCGTAGAATTGTTATTTGCTTTAATTCACAATATCTCTTTAGAAAAAGAGATTCTAAAAGATAGTGAAAAAATAAAAGATTTAAATGTTGAACTAATTTATGAAAATAATTATTTATATAAAATTATTTTACAAGATAGTGTATTTAAATGTTATGTATATAAACAAGATAATAATCTTGGTGAATCTACAGATGGAACTATTACAGGGTACAAATACAACAGAAAAGATAATATATATAAACAAGCACATGAGCATACACAATTTTTCAAGATAGAAGAATTATTTTACACGATAGCAGTAAACTATTCCCAACATGCTTTAAATAGTATTAACACGGGGAAATGGATACATAGTTTATTTCATAAAAATGATGCATATCAAACTCCAATGGTTATTGAACCATATCGTAAAAATGGTAATATAGATATTAATAAGCAGGAATCCTTAATAAAACAAAGACTACTAGCTAATTTATTACTTTTAGAAGATAAAGATGATGTAAAAAACAGCCCTCGCCAATTAACAGAATTCTATAAGGCTATTAATCTAAAAATCACATTCGATGAAACTACTTTTATAAATAAATATTTAGAGATAAGAGCTAAGTATTTAGATGATATTAGTGGTGAAACTAAGTCAATTTTTTATTCTATATTTAATATAGATATTACAAGCATAATACATCCTATGAAAGAGCATATTGAAGATTATATTTTTATCAAACTTATAAAAATTTCTTTTACATATTCTCATTACAAAGGAGAATTTAATATGAATGAAAGAAAATTTATAAAACCTGAGATATATTTCAATAATTTAAAGGAAGATAATAGTCACATTACTTACAAATTAAAGCAAGTTGTAAATTTTCTAAAATATGAAGATTTACAATATAAGAGTGGAGATATACTTGATATAGAGACTTGTTCAAATAAAATTGAAAAAATAAAACAACAGAATAATGATGACATTATAAATAGGTATTTACCACCATCTTTATTTAATATTGATATTATTTTAGAGAACAATATCAGTTTTAATACTTTAAGTTCTGGTGAAAAACAAAAAATATATTCTGTAAATTCAATTTTATACCATCTAAATAATATAAATTCAGTAGAAAATTCTTTAATCCAATATAAAAATATAAATATTGTTTTAGATGAGATTGAACTTTATTTTCATCCTGAATTACAAAGGAGCTATTTAAGTCATCTTCACAATACAATATTTAAAACTAATTCAAATAATATTTTAGGACTTAATATACTTTTTGTAACTCATTCTCCATTTATACTTTCAGACATACCCGATACTAAAATACTATTTTTAGAAAAGGATAGTAAAGATATACAATCGAAAACTATTGCTTCTAAGAAAAAAATTAAAACATTCGGAGCAAATATACATGAACTTCTTATAAATGGTTTTTTCATGGACAACTCAGTAGGAGAATATGCATTAAAGGAAATTAAAAATATAGTTAATTTTCATTATGAAGTTATGAACTTAAAAGATGAAAGTTTAGAAGAAAAAGAAAATCAATATAATAATTTAAAAGACAAGTTCTATTTTATACAAGAACATATTGGGGAAGACTATATATCTGGAATAATTAAAAATCATCTAATAGATATAGAAAAAAGATTAAATAGTGATAGTTTTAAATCCAAAAGAATAGAAGCATTAAAAAAAGAACTTAACTTTTTAGAGAGAACTGTTAATGATTAAAATAAATTACCCTCAAAATAGGATTGATTTTCACCGAAAGTATATTAAAGAACTAAATATTACTGATGAAATGAGAAATAATTTTTTTAAACTTATGAATAACACAAGTCTTAAAAGGCTTAACATCAATTATTTAGATTATCTATTGCTAGCATCATTTGATGACTTACTAAAAATAGCCTATTCAAATAGTCTATCAGATAGAGAATTGAAAGTTTTAAAATTATTTTTCAACTATGATTCTAAATCAAAAAATAAGTTTCAACCCAAAATAAAATCTTTTTTTGAAAAAGAATTAAAAATTAAAACTTGTTATTTTTGTAATATTGATTTTGTTAATTCGTTTAATGATCGAGATGATTATCATGATTTTTTAGACTTTATTACAAGAGCAAAAAGAGAAGATATATTAAAAATAAAAGGTATTGGTGATAAGAAAGCAGATAAAATTATTGCAGAGAGAAATGATATAAACAACTCCCAAATAATCCAATTCTTGATATCAAATAATAGTTCTATAAATCTAGAAGATAAATATAACCATTTTACATTAGACCATGTTTTAGATAAAGGAAGTCATCCATTAGTCGCTTTATCATTATATAATTTTGTACCATCTTGCTATTCTTGTAATTCTAAGTTTAAAGGTTCTAAACAATTCATAGATAATAATTCAATGGGATATTTAAGCCCAACATCCAATAATTTTTCTTTTAACGATGATGTGAAATTTAAATTGTATTTTCACAACAATAAAGATATGTCGACAATAGAAAATACAAATGATTATATTTTAGATTTTTATTATTCAAAGAATCAAAATGAGTATGAAAAATATATTAATATATTTAAATTAAAGGGTAGATATATTTTTCATAAAGATGAAATTATTAATTTAATAGACAACAAAAAACGATATAGTCAAAGTCGATTAGATGAAATATCAGATATAGTAAATATTTCATCAGAACAAGTAAAAAAAGATATATTTGGGAAAGAGTTATTTGAAGGAAATATTGAAGATGTAAGTATGACTAAATTCAAAAAAGACATTGCTAAAGATATAAACTTGATTAGTTGAAATAGCTAACAAAACCTTGGAATTAATAAATTTTCTAACGAAACTTTACAGTTTAAGTCAACCGTTATATCTAAAAATTAACTTGAAAGGTAATATATGATTGTATTAAAAAAAGATTTTGTTAATGAAAATGAAAAATCATATTGCAAAGGAAGAAGGCTGTCTTCTGGTAAAGCATATTATTTACAAAAAAATAATGGAGATATAGTTTATGGAGGTAAACAATGTGCGGAAGAATATTCAAATACTAATTTAAGTCAAATTCCCGATTTAACTAAATCATTAATTGCTAGACATGATGGGACAACAACTGCTGGCGGAAATACTGGCATAAATGGTACTCAAAATGATATGAGTAAATCTAAAGCAATATCCTATATTTTGTTGAGAGAAGAAAAATTATCAAAGTTTAAATATGTAAATAAATCATTATCATATACGATTCTAAATGAATATTATCAAAACTACAAAAAAAATAATGACCTATTATATGGTGAAATAAAACATATTTTAAATATTGAAAAAAAGTCAGCAAAAAATACAAAGAACAAGATGTCATTGCAAAATCTTTCTACATGCTATGCTTATCAATATATTCTTGAAAGAACACTTGATTATTTAGAGCAAAAAAACAATCAAGATGGAATAAAATATATCAAGGGAATGATTCATGGACTACAGGATTATTGTAGTTTGACAAATAATCAAATTAATGGATTATCAAAATGGTTACAATTTTTACCAGAAGAATTAAAAAAAGCAAAACTAAAAGAATTTAATATTTAAAAATAAATATAACAAGTTATAGGAGATAATTATAATGGAAGAATTACAAATAGCTATTCATTTACCAAGTTGTGAAGATAATAAATTTAGTGGTAAAGATTTTATAGATGCTTTAACGCAAAAAATTCAAGATTTTAATTTAAAGTTTTACTTTGAATCAAATCCTTCAGATGCATATTATCCATATGGATATACAAAATTATTCAGTATGAATTTAGAACAAACTGAAAGAGAGAAAATTATTTTAATTATTGAAGATACTTTCAGAGCTTTAGTAAAAAACAATAAAGCTACAAATTAAAAAAAAGGACTTAAAAATGAAACAATTATGTTTATGTAAAAATGACAATAGTGAAACTTATCATTTATATGACTGTATTAAAAGGATAGATAGCTGTAATTTTACAACAAATAAACAATCAAAATGCAATCATATTGAAAGGAATAATCCCTCATGCATTTCAACTTGTCAAGATGAAAAAAACATGAGACTTAAAATTGCAGAATTAGCAAATCAAGGTAAGCAAATTTGTGGTATTTGTGTATCAACCTTATATAAAAATCAGATATAACAAGGACTTGGAGAGAAATAAGTAGCCTAGCAGCGACTTATTTCTCAAGACAGCCGTTATATAAGAAAGGAATTATATGCCGAAAATTTTTACGTTTAAAGAAGTAATAGAACAATCAAAAAGCTATAAAAAACGACATTTACTTTTAGGTAATGGATTTAGTATAGCTTTTAAATATGATATTTTCACCTATAATTCATTGTTAGATGAAACAGACTTCTCTCAGATACCTGAAGTTTTAGAAGTATTTAAAAAATTAAATGTAATTGATTTTGAAGCTGTTATTAAATCTTTAGAACAAAGTTCATTGATAGTTTCTATTTACAGTAATGATAAACTATTGGAAGTTAAACTTAATCAACACTCAAATGAGTTAAAAACAGCACTAGTAGATACACTAGCTAGTAAACATCCTGAAGCACCTTATCAAATTAAAGAAAAGCAATATGAAAATGTAAGGTTCTTTTTATCACACTTTATTGGTAATGAAAAAGAAGGAAGTATTTATACCCTTAATTATGATTTACTACTTTATTGGGCAATCATGCATGAAGAAGATACTATGGGAATAAAACATATCGAACTTAAAAAGGGCGATGGTTTTGGAAAAGAAGAAGGTAATGTAAATGCTGATTACGTTGTGTGGCATGGTGAAACGAGTGCTCATTCTTCCCAAAGAATACATTACCTACATGGCGCATTGCATTTATTTGATTCAGGGAAAGAACTAAAAAAATTTACATGGATAAATACGGGCCGTAAACTTATTGAACAAGCTCGAGAAGCAATGGATAAAAACATGTACCCTCTTTTTGTTGCTGAAGGGACAAGTGAACAAAAGCTTACGAAAATAAAACACAATGCATTTTTATATCATTCGTATAAAAGTTTTTTTGGAATGATGAATCAAGTAAAAAATTGTTTATTTATTTACGGGCATTCATTGGCATTAAATGATATGCATATCCTTCATAAGATAGCCATTGGAAAAGTACCTCAAGTTTTTATTAGTATCTATGGGGATATCACATCTACAGAAAATCGACAAATTATAGTGACTGCAAATAGTCTAATTGAAGAACGTACAAAGTATCATGATAAAAAGTATCCTTTATTAATTATATATTATGATGCATCTACTGCAAATGTATGGTAAAAATTATGCTAAATAAAAATGAATTGGATATAATTCGTTTAATGAAAATTAGGAGAATTTTAAGTAAATGATACAGTACATAAAAGGAAATCTTTTTACATCCAATGCTAAAGTAATAGTTAATACTGTTAATACTGTTGGTGTTATGGGGAAAGGTATTGCTGCCGATTTTAAAAAATATTATCCTGATATGTTTGAAGAGTATAAAGTACTCTGTGATAATGGGACATTTGATATTGGAAACTTATTCTTATATAAAACACCAAATAAATGGGTACTAAACTTTCCTACTAAAAAGCATTGGAGAGGTAAATCAACCCTAGAATATATAGAAAAGGGGTTAGAACAATTAGTAAGAGATTCAACGAAACTACAAATCACAGATATTGCAATGCCTAAATTGGGATGTGGAAATGGTGGTTTAAAATGGGAATCTCAAGTTAAACCATTAGTTGAAAAATATTTAAAAAAAGCTCCAATTAATGTTTCTATATATGATTTTGATAAAGATATTACACCTGAATACTTAAAGCCCAAAGACATTGAAGAATGGCTTATGTCAAATCCTGAAAACTTAACTTTTAAATTATTTTTTGAAGATTTAAAGTCTATTTATAAAGTAGATAGCTTATTTAGTGAAAAAGCTATTTTAGCGAAACAAGAATATGAAATAAATTATCATTCAAAAGAAAATGTTTTTGAATTATCAAGAAAGGATTTACAAATTATTCTATCCAAAGACGATATTAAAACAATATTTTCCACACTAAAAAATCAAGGTAAACTATGTCTCAACGATTTATATAGTACATTATTTATTTACGGGGATATCATCCTTGATTTCTTTCTTGAATTACCTTATATTGTGAAGAACGAAGATAAAATTGTATTAAACTATACAAAAAAATCTGATGAGCTTGAGGTCTTAGAATTTGATGATTGATAAATTAGAATTTTTAAAGAATTTCCAAACTCAGTTAAGTAGTAATACTCCTGGAGCACAAAACTGGTGGGCGAAATATTTATTTCATTTTACAGATATAACTAATGCCTTATTAATATTGGAATCAGGCTCAATTTATTCAAGAGAAAAAGCAATAGAACTTGGATTAATGAAAAATGACAATGCAAATGACAGTGTTATTGCACAGACATCTACACTACATAAACAATATGCAAGATTATATTTCGGACCATCTACACCTACTCAATACTCAAATGAAGGTATTAGACCAAAGGATTGTGTTGGCGAAAATGCACATTGTCCAATTCCTGTAATGTTTGTATTTGACTTTATAAAAATTTTTATGCTTGATAACATTAATTTTACTGATGGTAATTTAGCTACTAGTCCAAATATTTATGATGATGTAAAAAATTTAGAAAAACTTAACTTTAATCTAATTTATCACAGAACATGGTTTGAACCAGAGAATAGGCAAGCGATAGTAAATGCAAGACATTCAGAAATCTTAGTTAAAGACAACCTGCCACTCGAACATAATCTTAGTGTTTTAGTAGTTCGTTCAGAAGCCGAAAAAGAAACTCTTTTATATCAAATAAGTGAGACTCTAAAACAAGTTTATCAAAAGAAAATTTTCATTCAACCACAAACAGGTATTTTTATTAATGAATGGTTCTACATAAATAATGTTGCAATAATTAATAATAATATACATATTAAATGGCATTATTGTTCAAGAACTTCTTGCAGTACTAAGTTTAAATTACAAATAATAGTCAAAAAAATAGATGATAATACAACAAAGTCACTAACAAAAATCGATTGGTATCCTACTAAAGATATGAATATTGCTTTACCTGAAAACTTTCAAAATCAGAATATTGAAGTCTTAATTATAATAGATGAGAGAAATACTTATATGAACTCTTTTGACTCAGTATAGTTTGTAAATACATAACAAAACCTTGGATACAAACCAACAAAGGTACTAAAGCGGACATAAAATTTTTATTTTCTAGTTTTCAATCCATGTTTTAAAAGCCAATTATATAAATTAGCTTCTGTGGTATCATATCTATTAGCAATAAATTTCTGAGTTGATCCATTAGCTAATAATGCTTCTATCTAAGGTGGAATGGTAACTTAAATTCATACATATTACTTTCTTTGGATTTATTGTAGTAGAGTTTAGTGGAATGTAGCAAGGTTTGTTGGAAATTACAATCATAATAAAAACTCATTGTTTTTTATAATTTAAATTTGATGAAATCTTTTGTAATTATAAGGATTAATATAATCCCAAGATATATATAGATTATTTTCTAATTGTTTTAAGTGTTTATTCATATTTTATACTATTTAGTTTTTGTAACAAAAATAATATAATGGAGAAATTTTTTAGATTAAAAACTATTTTATAGTTAGATGATGATAGTATGTATAAATATAATTTATTTTGCTATTTTTAATAGTAAATTTTAATTATTTTAATAAAGGATAATATCCTATTATCCTCTATTCAAAAATAAAAAATTATTCCAAAAACTGCAAGTTCCTCCTAGGATGTTTATTCGCTATTATTTTCTTCTGATGTTTTAGGTTTACCTGTGTATATATCTGTGTTGTAGCTATAGAAGCATGTCCTAGCAAGTGTTGGATATATCTTATATCTACCCCTTCTTCTAATAGCATTGTGGCAAATGTATGTCTAAACATGTGGGGTGTTATATGTTTTTCTAGTCCTGCTTTTTTTTGATATTTTTTTACCATAAATCTTATAGATTGTTCTGATATATGTTGCCCAAGTCTATTGATAAAAAGGAACTCTTTTTTATCTTCACTATGATTAAAAAGTTTTAAATACTCCTTTAAAATAGTTTTTATTTCACTATCACAAATATGTATGCTTCTTTCTTTATCTCCCTTACCAATCACTTTGATGATATATGATTTCATATCAATATCTAGCAGTTTAAGATTACTAATCTCTGAGACCCTCATACCAGTTGCAAATAAAAGTTCTAGTATCAATATATCTCTAACTATTGCTTTATATGAGTATTTACCTATGTCTATAGTATTCTTAGCTTTGTAAATATAAACTAGTAGTTTCTTTATCTCTCTCATATTGAGAGTTTGTGGAAGTCTTTTTGGCTCTTTGATTGAAACTCTTATCTTTCTAAAAGGATTTACAACTATTTGTTCATCAAACTCTAGGTAATTGAAAAATGCTTTGAGTGTAGCAAGTTTTCTTTTGATAGTTTTTTCTTTAAAAGAGCATTCAAATAGATGCTTAATATAGAATTTTAAGATATTTTTATCTACTTCTTGTATAGATAAATTTTCTATATTTTCATGCGATAAGAACTGTTTTAGATCGATTTTATATGCTTTTAATGTTTTTAAACTTAAGTTCTTTTCATATTCACAATGAAATATGAACTCATCTATAGATTGTTGGATTTTACTCATTAATTGTCCTGCTAGTTTGTAACCTAAAGGTTCAAATTAGTATTAGCAGGTTTGGGTGTATAAAGTCAATTATAAATATAATTTTTCTTTAGCACTCAAGTAGTTAGTTTACTATCCATCATTAAAAAGCTTTTACTAAAATCAATAAATATTTTTTATTTGCTTCTAGAAAATAAAATATAAGCTGTAATTAAAAATGAACGTGAAGATAGCCTAGAAAACCAAATAACATTTCAAGAATCTTTATTTTTATAATGATATAACAAGACTAAATAAGACACGATGAAGATTAGTTTGAATTATAGTTTGTAGCTTCTCTTATCTCTTCCTTAATAGCAATTTTACTAAAGTCTGTAGAAGCTAAATTACCAAATCATGTTACGATAATCTAAATTTTAGAATTTACAAAAAGTAACAAATAAAGAAAGT
>CAZAOJ010000058.1:0-9943 GCA_964486745.1 uncultured Arcobacteraceae bacterium | reverse complement strand
CCCAACCATAAAAAATGCCTTTTCTTTTAAATAATTTATGAAAAAAAGAGTAATATTTGAGATTTAAAAAGTTTCTAGTATTTAATTGTAACTTTTTTGATGTTGTATAATATTTAATTTTTATATCCATTTGGATTTATAGATTGCCATCTCCAACTATCTTTACACATATCATTTATATCCTTTTTTGCCTCCCAACCAAGAATCTCTTTTGCATAACTAGAATCTGCATAACACTTAGCTATATCACCTGCTCTTCTAGGGGCAATTTTAGCATTTATTTTTTTCTTTGAAACACTTTCAAAAGAGTTTATCATGTCTTTTACGGAGTAACCTATACCTGTTCCAAGATTAAAAGTCATAACTTCTTTAAAATCTTTTAATTTATTAAGTGCTTTAAGATGCCCTTGTGCTAAATCTACAACATGTATATAATCACGAACTCCTGTACCATCATGGGTGTCATAATCATCACCAAAAATATTTAAATGCTTTAACTTTCCAACTGCTGTTTGAGTAATAAATGGCATTAGATTATTTGGAATACCATTTGGATCTTCACCAATACTACCAGATATATGAGCACCTATTGGATTAAAATATCTAAGTAAAACTATTTTCCAAGAATTATCTGAAACATAAATATCTCTTAATATCTCTTCTATAATTAGTTTAGATCTACCATAAGGGTTTGTAGCAGATAATGGGAAATCTTCCTTAATTGGTACTGAATGAGGGTCACCATATACAGTTGCAGATGAACTAAAAATAATTGATTTACAACTATTTTCTTTCATAACACTACACAATGTAACAGTACCACTAACATTATTATCGTAATACTTTAAAGGGTTTCCTACTGATTCACCTACAGCTTTAAGACCAGCAAAATGGATAACAGAATCTATAGTGTATGTATCAAATACTTTTTGTAAATCATTTTTAGAACGAATATCACCCTCGATAAAAGGTATAGATTTATTTACAATCTTTTCTACTCTTCTTAAACTCTCTTTTGAAGAGTTTGAAAAATTATCAAAAATCACAACTTCATAACCTGCATTAATTAACTCTATACAAGTATGTGATCCTATATATCCTGTTCCACCTGTTATTAAAATCATAATATTTTACCTATAAATTTAAAAACAAAGAATCTACTATCTAAAAAAAAACTTTTTGGATTATTTTTTAATTTATACCATTTTCTAATAATAGAATTTTTATTATTTGTTTTACTGTATGTTTTAGCTACTCTATCATTTTCTTCTTTTTTTTGTTCAACTTTATTACTATTCTCATTTAAGTAATTATCCTCAGCTTTAAAACGGTCAAATAATAATGAATTTTTAAAATCAGTTAAACCTTCAGAAAAATACTTTACTTTCCCATCTGGAAGCCTTATTACTTTATATTTAATATTTTTTGAAATAGACATTTTTGCTTTATCCGTATGTTTCCGTTCCTCTCTATTCCATGTAGCAAATGAATAAAAATCAAATACTAAATAATACAAAAATTTAAGACTTTTCTCTATATCAAAATCAAATCCATCATTCAGACTATCTACAATTTCCTCAGCACTATTAACCTTTTTATTTAACCCTTTTGATGAATAAAATGTTTTTCCAAAATAGAATACTGGCTTCTCATAAATTAAACTCAATACACCAACTCCACTATTTATCAATATACAATAGTCTGTAGCTTCTAATATGTCATAAATATTATAATTATCTATAACTACTGCACCATCTATGTCAATTTTTTGTATAGACAATGGATGATTTTTTATTACTAACAAATATTCGTCTGGCAATAATTTAACAAGCCTTTTTATTTCATTAATAAAATTATCATATGTTAGTATATCACCAGCAAAGTATGTCGTAGTAGTATCACTAGCTGACTGCAGTGCAACAAATATAATTTTTTTATATACTGTGTCATTTTTAAGAAGAATATTTCTCAAATTCTCACCTCCGATTCTATCAGATTGTGGTTCTAAAGCATCAGGAGAAAGTTTAAAATCAGAAATATATGACAAAATTTTACTTTTATCTTTTTGGGAGAAATTTTTTGGCCAAAATACATCACTATAACGTTGACTCTCTGCACAAAAACCTGTATCATCAAAATATATGCTACCTGGAAGGGCACCTCTTTCAACAACATAAAAATTATAATTCTTACTCTTAATATATTGATAAAGATCTCTTCTATGTGTATTCGCATAAGGGTTCATAAATACTATACGAGATACTTTGTATCTATCAATTATATTATCTATATTACTTATTGAAATACTATTTTCATCGATATAAATCGAGTTTTCCAATACATGAAATTGTTGTAAACCATATGAATGTGGATTAACAGATAAATGAAGAATTGTAGAATTATTTTTGTCATAAAGAGGCTTTGGAACATAATTTTTACTAAAAAAATAATTTGTTCTTTGTTTAAATATTTTATAATTACGCTCTCTTACTTTTGGATTTCTGTGTTTTGGCATAGGGTGCCAATAATGGTACATATATATTCCATGTCTTTCCATTAAATTGCCAAATAAATAAAATAATGCCCTCCATCCTTGCCATTTAAACTGCTTATCATAAGAAATAGTATCAAGTTTATAAAAGGTTCTTGGCTTATCCACATCAGTATGTAGTAATAGTCTTAATACAAAATCTGAATCTTCAAATCCCCATCCTTTATACTCTTCAAAGAAGCCACCGATATTAATTGCATATTTTCTATTAATCACAAGAACTGAACTTACAGGAGCATAATGTTGGATATTAGTACCAAATATTACATTGCTTATTAACTCGTATTCATTAGAATTATTAGAAATTTCTTCATAATAGTAAGAACTTTTCTCTTCAGACAAATATAAAACTGGTACTGTTAAAAAGTCTAATTTTTTAGTTTCAAGATAAACTTCTATCATTTTCAATATTCTTTCATAAAAATCTATAGAATAAAATAAATCTACATCTTCAAATATTACATATTCAGCTTTTGATTCCAAGAGTGCAATATTTCTAGATTTTGATAAATTCATATATTCATGTTCTGAATTTATTCGAATATATTTAAAACCTAATTTATTACATACACCTTTAATAATATTTGCATCTTCTATTTTCGAGCCGTCATCAACTACTATAATATTAACATTATTTGGTATTTTTACTCTTTGTCTATATTTAATTCGATCAATAATATTATATTCGTCGTTTGTTCGTACTGGTATAATAACATCTAGTGTAATCATATTATATCCCCAATTATTCTCTTAAAAGTTATAAAGTCAAACATATTACTTCCATTGCTTAAAGCTTCTATTAGATTTGAATGAACTTCCATAAAATACCCATCAACACCAACTGCTTTAGCAACCTTTGTAATATATGGTACATAATGAGGATTACCAATTGTAACTCCTCCACTTTGTCTTTGTCTAGAGTGTGTTACATCCATTATAACTGTATAACCAAACTCTTTCATATTGACTATTTGAATAAAATCAACTACCTTTTTCATACTAAAGATTTCCTATATCATATAATTGAAAAACACCCATTAACTTATTGTCATCTTCAACTATCAGTACACTTATTTTATGTAATAACATAAATGCTTCTGCATCAACAACCAGCTCATTTGAAGAGATTATTTTTGGACTTGTACTCATGATTTCTTGTGCTACAAATTCAAATCTTGACTTATCAGAAGATGCCAAAGCTCTCCTTAAATCACCGTCTGTTATTAATCCAACTATTTCATCTTTTTCCATAACTATAGATAAACCCAATTTTCCTGTTGTCATAGTATCTATTATTGTTATAAAATCACTATTTAATCCTACTATAGGTAAATTTTGAGTATGCATTAAATCATTT
The DNA here is from genome assembly GCA_964486745.1 of uncultured Arcobacteraceae bacterium. GTDB lineage: Bacteria > Campylobacterota > Campylobacteria > Campylobacterales > Arcobacteraceae > JAYEFX01. The sequence continues at coordinate 6,035 of CAZAOJ010000058.1, read as the reverse complement.
ACTTTAGTAAGTAACCTTCTACCTAAACTTCCTCCTGGATGAAACATAGCAAAATTTTCTGGTTTAAAGTTTTTTTCTTTCATTAATGCCACTGATATAGCATCTCCCATTACCAAAGTAACAGTTGTAGATGATGTTGGTGCAAGTTGTAAAGGACATGCTTCCTCTTCAACACTTATATCTAAAAAAATATCACTCTCTTTAGCTAACGTTGAATTAGGATTGCCTGCCATACCAATAAACATAATACCCATTCTTTTTACATGAGGTATAATTTTTACTATCTCTTCACTTTCACCAGAATTTGATATACCTAAAACAATGTCATCAGAAGTAAGCATACCTAAATCACCATGTATAGCTTCTGCTGGATGCATAAAAAAACTAGGTGTTCCTGTACTAGCTAATGTTGCAGATATTTTTACACCTATATGACCAGATTTACCCATACCTGTTATAACCAAACGACCTTTAGAATTTAAAATAGATTCTATAGCTCTATTAAAACTATTATTAAGTTTATTTTTAATTCTTTCTAGTTCTTTTATCTCTATATCAAATACATTACGAGCCAATTCTAACAATTTTTTTCCTTTTTATTCAACGGATATTGAATCTTTATAGTAAATAGTTATAACGATACTATCTACTCAAGATATAAAGCTATTTTATATCTAATCATAAATACTTTTTTATATTCAATGCTATTCTATCAAATTAATCTTAAGCAAATTTACGATAGAGTAAGTTTATGATAAAACGTTCATCATTTACAATATTTTCTTCTGTTATAAAAGCACTTTTTTTAAGAGAGATTCAAACACGATTTGGTACAAAAAAACTTGGTTATTTTTGGGCTATTTTTGATGCTATGCTTATGGTTCTTGTTTTTGCAGGTTTAAAATCTGCTATATCTGAAAACTCTATGCCTGGGCTTGATTTTCCTGTTTTCTTAGCAAGTGGGTTTTTAGCTTTTTTTCTTTGGAAAAATATAGTAAATAAATCATTAGGTGCTTTTAACTCAAATCAGGCACTTTTTAGTTATGTGCAAGTAAAACCTATTGATACATTAATTACTCGTTTTCTTATAGAATTACTAGTTAGTGCTATGGCAACATTAGTATTTTTAGTAATAGGATTATACCTTGATTTTAATGTTAATATACAAAATTTTAATATGGTGATGTTAGCAGTTGCTTGGTTTTCTTTATTTGGATTTTCTATTGGACTTTTTAGTGCTGTTATAGGTAGTTTTTATGAAACATATATAAAAATAATAAATATTATAATGACACCTCTTATGTTTATTTCTGCCTTAATGTACACAGTAGATTCTTTGCCACCAATGTTAAGGGAGATTATCCTTTATAACCCTTTAGTTCATTTTATAGAGATGATTCACGGTAACTATTTTAAAGTCTTAGATACCCGTTATGTTGATTATGAATATATGTTTTATTGGACTTTTATACCACTTTTTTTAGGTTTATATTTTTATACTAAAGCTGAAAAAAAGATTATCTCTTCAAGGTAAATTGATGATAGAATTAAGAGATGTAACAAAATTCTACAAAACATCTAAGGGTAAAAAATATGTTCTTAAAAATGTAAATCAAATTATCCCATCTCATGTAAATGTTGGAATATTAGGTCGTAATGGTGCTGGAAAATCAACTCTTCTTAGAATGTTAGGTGGTATAGATTTTCCAAACTCAGGAACTATATCATCAGATAAAACATTCTCTTGGCCTATGGGATTGGCTGGTGGGTTTCAAGGTTCTATGACAGGACGACAAAATGTAAAATTTGTTTGTCGAATCTATGGTAAAAGTGATTTTGAGATACAAGAAGCTATAGAATCTGTAAAAGAGTTTTCAGAACTTGGGGATTATTTTGATATGCCTATTAAAATATATTCATCTGGTATGAAGTCTCGTTTAAGTTTTGGACTTAGCCTTTTTTTTGACTTTGATTATTTAATTATAGATGAAACACTTTCTGTCGGTGATAAAAATTTTCAAGTAAAATCAAAAAAAGCTTTAAGAAAAAAAATAGAAAATTGTAATGTTTTACTTGTTAGTCACTCTATGCCTGTACTAAAAGAGATATGTGAAGCTGGAATAGTAGTAAATGATGGAGAAATGAACTATTATAACGATATAAATGAGGCTATTAAAATATATGATAAAATTAATAAACAAAAATAAAAAAGGACTTATATGAAATTTGCAGATCCAAAAAATGATTTAGCATTTAAAAAGATATTCGGAAACTCAAAACATAAAAATATACTTATATCATTTTTAAACTCTGTTTTAGATTTTAGAGATAAAAAAGAGATTATAAATGTTGAATTAGCAAATCCATACCAAGTTCCTCGTATTCCTGAGTTGAAAGAAACTATACTTGATATAAAAGCAACAAACAAAAATAAAGAGAATTTTATAGTAGAGATGCAAAGAAAAGATTTAAGTGATTTTACTAAAAGAAGCTTGTACTATACAAGTAAAGCTTATGTAGAACAATTACCAAAAGGAAATAATTATACTGAATTAAAAAAGGTATATTTTATAGGTATATTAAATTTTAATATTTTTGAAAACAAAAAATTTATAAGTAGACATCTCATAATTAATCAAGAAACTAATACTCAAGATTTAAATGATTTCGAATTTACTTTTATAGAACTACCTAAGTTCAATAAAAAGTTAGAACAATTAAACTCTATACTGGATAAATGGATATATTTTATAAAAAATGCTAGTAATTTAACCTTAGTACCAAAACAATATGAAAATATTATAGAATTTAAAGAAGCATTTGAAGTAGCACAACAAACAAGTTGGAATGCAGAAGAACTAAAAGTATATGATTACATGGCTCTCAAAGAGTTTGATGAGATTAATGCTTTGAAAACTGCTGAAGAAAAAGGACTTCAAAAAGGACTTGAGAAGGGTGAATATAATGCTAAAATTGAAATAGTAAAAAATGCTATAGTACAAGGGCTTGATGATAAAACAATAGTTTTAATAACTGGTTTAACTATTAAAGAGATAGAAAATATAAAAGCTATATTCAATAATAAAGTTATATAAATACAAGGGTAAAAATGATAAAAAAAGCTTTTTTAAAAAAAACTATACTTACATACTGGTTTAAAAAAATAGATAAAGATGGTGATTATAAAAAACTAAAAACAGATAAAATTTTATATAGTCAATTAAATAAAAAATATGCACTTTTTAAGACTAGATTCTTTTTTATATTGTTATTTTTATGTTCATTTACCTATTTTATTTTTTTAAAAGCTGAACTCTATGAATCAAAAACATCATTAATTGTTCGTGATTTAGGTACAACAAACCAAGGACAAAATTTAGGTTTAAGTATTTTAGGTGTTGGATCAAACTCAGAACTTAAAGATTCTATGATTGTTGAGGAATATATTTTATCATTAGATATGTTTTTACTTCTTGATAAAGAATTTTCCCTTATACAACACTATCAAAGTAATAAAATAGATTTTATTGAAAGATTATCACAAAATGCTACATTAGAAAATAGTTTAGAATTTTATAGAAAAAGAGTTATGACAACATATGACGAAACATCTGGAATTATACATCTCTCTTATGCTCATACAAATAAAAAAGTAGCTCAAAAGATTGTAAAGTTTATTATAAAAAATGTTGAATATGAACTAAATGAATTTAATAGAAGAAAAGCAAAAAAACAATTAAAATTTCTAGAAGAAGAATACGTTAAAAATAAAAAAAATATGGATAATTCATCTGTAAAACTTGAAAAATACCAAAATGATAACCTTTTACTAGATCCATCTACTGAAGCTACATCATCTAGTGAAATTATATCAAAGCTTGAATCAACACTAACTCAAAAAAAAATAGAATATAAAACAAAAACTAGTTATTTAAACAAAAATAACTATGAATTAGTAGCACTTAAAAGTGAAGTCAATGAGATAGAAAATGCACTTTCTAAAGCAAAAAGTACTTTAACAGGTAGCAATAATAATAGACTCAATAAAATGATTTTTGAATATAATAAACTAAAAATGCAATTGGAATTTGACATAGAAGTATATAAAAGTTCTTTAATCCAATTAGAAACTGCAAAGTTAAATGTTTTAAAAGAAGCAAAAACATTAAGTGTAGTTAGTAAACCAAACTTACCAGATGGTTATACTTACCCAAATAAACCGAAAACATTTATAACACTTATTATTGTTATTTTACTTATATATGGTATATCATCTATGCTACTAGCAATTATAAAAGACCACAAGGAATGATAATGATAAGAAAACTACTACTAACTTTAATCTTTACAACAACAATTTTTGGAGTTGAATTATCAGATATAACTAATACAACAGTTGAGAATAATCAAAACTACATCAATAATGGACAATTAAAAGTATTTGGTTACAATTTATTTAATGGGAATTTTTCAAAAAACACTCAGCATAGATATAACCCTGAATATCTTATAAGTATAGGTGATACTATCAATATAAAAATGTGGGGTGCATTTGAATTCGAAACTAAAACAACTGTAGATTCTCAAGGTAATATCTTTATACCTAAAGTTGGTACACTTAAAGTACTTGGAATTAGAAATGACCAACTAAATAGTAATGTACAAAAAAGTGTAAAGAAAGTATTTAAAAAATCTGTATTTATCTATGCTGATTTACAGTCTTACCAACCGGTTAGCATCTTTGTAACTGGTGCTGTAAATAAACCTGGTCTATACGATGGTTTATCATCAGATTCTATTATACAATTTATAGATAAAGCAAAAGGTATTGATACAGTTAGTGGAAGTTATAGAAATATAAAAATACTTCGTGCAAATAAAGAAGTATACAATGTAGATCTATATAAGTTTCTACTGAATGGTTCATTAAAACTTTTTCAATTTCATACAGGTGATGTTATTATTGTTGAAAGTATAAAAAAATATATTGAAATTAATGGTGATGTAAAGAGACCTTATAGATTTGAACTACTTGATGACTATATTGAAGTAAAAGATATACTAAATGCTGTTTTACCAAATCCAACATTAACAAATTTTACTGTTACAAAATATACAAAAAACAATCAACAATCAATATCTATATACCCAATAAAAAACAATTTAAATATGAAAATTTACAGTGGTGAGAGTATAAATTTCATACCTGATCATAACTCAAATAACATTGAAATCCAAATAAGTGGTGAGCATTCAAACATACATAGTTTAGTAGTAAAAAAAGGTATATCTCTACAAGAAGTCTTTAATACAATATCACTAACACCAATGTCGGAGGCTTCATCATTTCAATTATATAGAAAAAGTATAGCTAATGAACAAAAAAAACTACTTGAGGCACAATTAAATGATTTGGAAACAAAAACTCTTACCACTGGTTCTTTTACAGCAGAGGAAGCAACTATTAGAAAACAAGAATCTGAACTAGTTATGAATTTTATAAAAAGAGCAAAAGAAATTGAACCAAAAGGTCAGGTTATTATTAATAATGATACAAATCTCTCTCAAATCATTCTAGAAGATGGAGATAATATTTTTATACCAAAAAGAAGTTATATGGTTGTGGTACAAGGCGAAGTTATGCTTCCTGGTGCACAAACATATGTTAGCGATATGAGTTTTGATGATTATATAAAATCATGTGGTGGATTTAGCTTTAGAGCAAATGATGAAAAAGTACTAATTATAAGTAAAAATGGAAATGTAAACACTTATGATGCTTCTGCTATATTTAGAGATGATTATAAAATAAATCCAGGAGACTCTATATTAGTTTTAGGTAAAGTAGATACAAAATATTTACAAGTTGTAAAAGATATAACTCAAATCGTATATCAACTAGCTATTGGTGCATCTGTAGTATTAAAATACTAAATTAGTTATGAATTACAATTTATAATAAAATTTAATCCTATTGTAAAACAGCAACATTTATATATAAAAATGGTAAAATCCAAACAATAATCTAAAAAGAA
>CAZAOJ010000057.1:0-10515 GCA_964486745.1 uncultured Arcobacteraceae bacterium | reverse complement strand
ATAAACTTGTAGGGTATTTGTGTGTTGGCTATACTAAAGAATTTTTAGATAAACCGCAATTAGAGATACTCAAATGGGAAAAAAGAAAAAAGTTCAAAAAAGTTATAAAATGGGTTGGATAGAGTTTATCTATTTCCCCATTTTAAGTATTTTACTTCTGATTCAATATCATCTTGACGCATAAAATGTTCACCAATTAAAAATGCATCAGCTCCAATATCTGTAAGGTGTTCTATAACTTCTCTGTTACTTACTCCACTTTCTGCAACAATAATTTTACCATTTGGTATCATTGGAATTAATTTATCACAAAGTTGCATATCCATCTCAAAAGTATCAAGATTTCTATGGTTTATCCCTATAATAGTGGCTCCACACCACATAGCTTTTTTTAGATCATCTTTGTCATGTACTTCTACTAAAACTTCAAGTCCAATATGAAGTGCATAATTATAAAGTTCTTGTAACTCTTTTTTCTCTAAAGCTTTTGCAATCAATAAAATAAAATCAGCTCCATAGACCAAAGCCTCTAAAATTTGGTATTTATCAATTATAAAATCTTTTCTTAAAAGTGGAGTTGATACGTATCGTCTAATACCTGTTAAATATTCTAAATCACCTTTGAAATAATGTGGTTCAGTTAAAACTGAAATAGCATTAGCACCAGCATTACTATAAGATTGAGCAATAGTTAGTGGGTCAAAATCTTCTCTTATAATACCTTTACTTGGACTAGCTTTTTTAACTTCAGCAATAATTCTTACTTTTTCATCTGGTGTTGAAGTAAGATACTGTTTTACATCTCTTGGAGGAAATGGATTAAACGCCAAACTCTTTCCAAGCCACTCAGGACCAAACTGCTCTTTTCTTTTTTCTAAATCTTCTTTTGTTTTTGCAATAATTTCATCTAAAATCATTTATTGTTACATCCTCTTATTTTATTCCAATGAAGTATAATTTCTTCATCCTTTAAACCTACTTCATCAACAACTTTTTTCATGTTTTCATAAGCTTTACTACACATATTTAATTTATATTGTCCCCATGCAAGAGAATCTATATAAGCAATATTATCGTTATCTTTTTGTAAAGCTAATTTGACAAGTTCTATACCTTCTTTAATATCTACATCATAATCTATTAATAAATAGCCCAAATAGTTCTGATATGATGCATTATCTACAACAGCTAAAGCATCTTTAAATTTTGAAATAACACTAGGTAAAACTTTTTCTTTATCTTTAGCTGATTCAAACTCCAGTATTGCAATTTGAGCTATAATATTTATATCTGCGGTCTTTAAATATATATCATTCATAAGATTAATTGCTTGAGGTATTTGATTATTCTTTTTATATAAATATAAAAGTTTCATATCATCTGTATGTTCATTTTCTAAAAAAATCATAGCTAACTTTTCATTTTTTTGTTCTAAATACTTCACAAGCATTGCAGCAGATTGTTTCATACCTGACTTATTATTTTGTTTTTTAAAATTTTTATAAATCTTTTGAAGCATCTCAATTGTGCCGTTAGTATCTCTTTTTTCATTATACATATACAGTAAATTAGAACATATAGGTATAGTACAATTATTATCTTTCGCGTAATTTTCTAGAAATTTGATAGCTTCATTTGGTTGATTTAATTTTTTATATAAAATTTCAGTAATACTTAAAGCTCTATTTATACTAGGTGATATCTTAAAAGCTTTTAAAGTATAATCATAAGCTTTTTTATAATCTTCCTTGCCATAATAAGTTTTTGCCAATAACTCTAAAGTATTAACAGTCTCTTTTTTACTGATAAGTTTTTTAGCAATTATTTGTGCCTTATCATAATCTTTAGTTTTTAAATATGTTTGAGCTAAAAGCATCTCCAATTTATCTTGGATATTTGAATGTTTTTTTATATTTGTATTTATTAAATCAATTATTTTATCATATTGATGAATATCATATAAATCTGCTAACAACTCAAGTAAATATTCAGATTTATTAGTGTTTTTATAAAGTTTTTCAAAATAGTAGCTACTTTTTTGATAGTTGTTTTGTTGTTGATATTCTAAAGCTAATAAAATATCTAGATTTTCACCTTCATATGTTGTGTTATTTTCTATAAAATTAACTTTATTTTGATTAAATATATCTGATTTATTCTTTGATTGATTATATACACACCCATAAACAACAAATGATAAGGCTAAAGGAATTATATATTTTTTATAGCTGGACATTCTTCAAATACCTCTTGTTTATTTGTTTTAAAGTGTTCCCAAAAAGGGAAAGTTCTACATTGTGTCGGACGTGCATCATATATACCACACTGCTTTTTATTAAGATCAAAAAAACAGCAAATATAGTTGTTTTCAGATAATTTTATCTCTTTAATTGAGTATTTGTACCCTACTTTAAAAAGATATTTATTTTTAGTATCTTCTATACTCATATTTAGTAAATTAGCAAGATTCTCAATCTCTGTTTTATTTATCCAGATATATCCTGACTCTCCAATACAACAGTTACCATCACATGCTTGGCAACCAGATGGATCAAAAGCAAAATCGTAGCCATCTTTTAAAATTAAATTACTCACTAAACTGCTCCAATATATCACATTTTATACTATGTGTTGAAGTTAAATTATATATATCATTTACCTCTGTTGTATAATTGTCGTTGTCAAACATTACTAATGGAGGATTAATACTCAATAATGATTTAGAATTTTTTCTTGCATATATCATAACTAAAGTAGCATCTCTATTTTTTTTAGGATGTACAAATCTAACTGACTCTATATTTAACTTATTCTTGTTTAAAGATTTTATAATATCATTAAATTGCTTAACATCATAACAAAAAAATAGTTTACCATTTGGTTTTAATAATCTTGCGCAATTATCTATAAAAAGCTCTAAAGTTAAATTATCATTGTACCTTGCTATTTTAATATTCTGATTATTACTTTTTATTACATCTTTATGATAAAATGGGGGGTTTGACACAATAATATTAAATTTTTTATCTATAGTTAATGTTAATATAGATTCAGTATATAATACTGTATTTATATTATTGATTTGAGCATTTTTGTTACTTAAAAATTGAAAAACTTTTTGTACTTCACATTGGTGTAAATTCAATTTATTATAATAATTTGCCATGAGTAGTCCAAGAATACCACTTCCACTACCTATATCTAAAATATCTCCATTGATATTTTTAAATTTTTTTAAATTTTTAACAATAAAATCAAATAAAAAATGTGTATCACTATTATAACAATAACCATCTTGAGGTTGATATAAAACCAAAAATATGACCTTTTTAAATATTTTTTGGTATTATATACAATTAAAACAAAAAGTAAGGTGCAAATTAATGACAAGTAACAAATATAATCAAAAAGTTACAAAACAAGATATGGTCAGTAAAATGACTGATTTAAATGATATTTTAAATAACTCTTGGGATGGTATAGCTATTATTGATGAGTTTGGTAATTTTGTATTTGCAAATAAAGCTTTTTCACCTATGCTTAATTACACTAAATCCGATATATTAAAATTGAATTTTTTAAATTTAGTTGATAGCTCAACAAGAGATGTAATAAAATTTGGACTTATAAAAGCCAAAAAGCTAGGATCTATTAGAAATCTAAAATTAATATGTAATAGAAAAGATAAAAAGAAAGTATTTTTAGAAGTATCTTTAACTCTTATGGGTAATAATAAATATTTTGTATTAAATGCAAAAGATTCAACAGAAGATATCAGCAAAAAAACACTTATGAATAAATATATGCTTTCATGTAGACTTGATATGACTGCAACTATCACTGAAACGAGTGATGCATTTGCAAGATTAGTAAAATACGATAAACATGATTTACTGAATGAATCAATTAATAAACTTAAATATGAGATTGATGAATATAATACTATAGATGAAATATTAACTGAAATTGATGATGATGGTGATTGGGTAGGGATCATAAAAATAACTACAAATGAAGATAAAAAACTTATCTTAGATACTAAAATAAATGTAATTCATAATAAATATGGTGATAGAATAGGATATGAGTGTATATTCTTTGATATTTCAAAAGATTATATTCAAGATAGTGAAAATACAGATAATAGACACAATTTTGAAAATATTTCTAAAACATTGGATCAAATCACAACAACATGGCTTAATCCATTGGCTAAAATAGATGAAGATATAAATAAAATACAAAAAGAAGATGATTTAAATGAAATAAAACAAATTGCTAGTGATATGATGAAAACAAAGCAATCATTAGTTAATGATATTGAAGTATTCAAGAAAAGTTTTATCATTAATGAAGCATACCAAGTTGTTGATGTAAAACAAATATTAGAAAATATTGTTAGTATGTTAGAAAAAAACAATGCAAAACATAATATCACTATAAATAAAACCCTCAATGATGTTAGAAAAATTAAATCAATACCACAAAAACTTACAGATATTACGTTTAGTTTAATTACAAATTCACTTGAAGCATTTAAAAGAAATGTTAAAAAAGAAGCTATGCTTGATATTGGGATAAATGAAGTTGATAATGAGATTATAATACAAATAATTGATAATGCAGGTGGAATTGATACTAATATAATGGATAGAATTTTTGATCCATATTTTTCTACAAAAAACCAACCAGGTAAAGGTATGGGGCTATATACAGCTAAAAATATTGTAGAAAATTATCTAAATGGTAAAATTACCATTGAGTGTGAAGATGACTTCACAATAGCTACTATTACTCTTCCAATTTCTGCATAATAGTAGCAAGTATTGCTTTTATTTGATCATTGGTTATATTACCATCAATCGCACCCATAGGCACATCTCCATCAAATAAAAACTTAATATCTCCATTTTTTGATATTTCATATATAAAATATTTTGATGGATTTAGATTGTTTAATCTTAATGATTTAACTAACCAACCATTATAATCGTAAATCATAGGTGTTTTAATATTTTTATTGATTTTTTCTAAAGTTGGTAAGATACCCATCTTTTTAATTATCCAAGAACTATTTGAAATATTAGCTGCAGTTATATAATTAAATTTTGGTATATAGTATTTTTCTAATTGATTAATCACAACAAGTGCATCAAGATTTGCTATTGCAATAATTGTTCTATTATTTTGTTTAAATAGATCTTTTTTATCAATTAATTCCTTTTTACCAACTAATTCATATGTCGGTGGTAAGTTTGTATATTTTAATTGTATAGTCTTTATATTAGAAACTGTTTTAGAAGGCTTAGGAGCTACTTTGTAGCTGAAAAATACAAGTAAAACGGTTGTTACTAATCCTATTATTAAAATTACGGGTATTCTTTTCATGTTGTAGTCCTTTTATTTTGTTTTCTTGCCCATCTAGTAAATAAACGATGAGGTTTTATATTTTTTGGAATAGGTCTATTATCAAAAATATTATCAACTAAAATTTTAGCTAAATATGGAGCTAATACAAACCCTCTTCCTCCTAATCCATTTATGGCATAAAAATTATCTAAACATAAATAATTTTCTTGTGGTACTTTTGAACCATTTATAATATATGGATATTTTTTTAATGTTGATTTAGAATTTACAATTTTACCAACCATTGGAAAATAGTCTATACTAGAAGCTCTAGCTCCACCTACTTCTTTTATCACTTCCACATCTTCTAGTTTTATAATATCATTTGCTAATTTTAAAAGTTCATTTGTATCATCTTTATTGACCTTATTATCACTAACAAATCTATGATGAGTAGCCCCTATACTAACTATATTAGTATCTTTATCTATTTTAGTTGATACTGATACTGAACAAGCTTTATGGTAGTTAAAACTTATACAAGTAGAGGTCTTAATATCAATTCTTTGTCCCCATACTGGTCTTATGTTAAAGTATTGTTCATCTATTAAACTAGTACAATACCCTGTAGTAATTATTAGATTTTTACTCTTAAATGTATCATTTAATGTATATATATTATCTTCATATTTGATATCATTTATAGTTGTATTAAATATAGTTTCAATATTTTGCACAAGTGATTCACAAATAGATTTAGAATTCACTACGCTTGCAATTGGAAAAAAATAACCATTATCTTTTTGAGTATAATCAAAATCAATATATGGCTTGTAAGAGTTAAATTGTTCTTTTGCAAGATCATCTTTAGGAAGTCTAAGAGTTCCACAGTTATTTATATATTTTGAAAAATTTTCTTTATAGAATTTTGTACTATACACCAAAGCATTATTAACTAAATCTTTAAAATCATTTGGTTTACCAAGCAAAGGAGATAAAAAGGCTCCTGCAGCTCCACTTGCTCCACTTGCTATTGAATCATTTTGCTCAATTAAAAGTATATTTGTTGTTTTTTTATTCAATTCATAAGCTATGCTAGATCCTGCAATCCCTGCACCTATGATTATATAGTCATATATCACTAAAGTCCTATTGTTTAAATTTTAGGTATTATATCTAATTCAACTTTACAATTAATGAATAATATTTTATTCTAATTCTAATTGCATAAGCATAAGATCTTCACCATCTAATACATCTAATTCTATACTTTGACATTTTGGACAACAATATTCATTCTTTTCTAATTCACTTATTGTTTCGCATTTATGACATTTAATTTTTATCTTCTGAATATTTTGTATATACTCACATTCTTCACACATGGTTCCAGCTTTAAATGTATCAAATGCAGTTTGAAGAAGGTCAGGTTCTACGCCACTCATAACCCCAATTTTTACAACTACTTTTGTAACTTTTGTAGCATCATTTGCTCTTGCATTTTCTTCACATTGATCCAATAAACTTTGTACTATACTGTACTCATGCATTCTTATCCTTTATATTTTAATCTTTTAGGTGTTGATGTTGGACATACTTTATAAACAAATTCATATCTAAGTTTATGAAAAATAGAACTTTTATCCCAAAATTCATTATACATAATTTTAATTTCATCTTCTTTAGATTTTAATATTTTTTGTTCATCTTTCTCTAAATAATCCTCTTTATCCCATATAAATTCATCATATTTATTTTCATCATAGATTAAATCTTTACAATAATTTTTCAAACTATTCTTATAATCTTTTATATCATATACTTCATCAACCAAACCTATATCTTTAGCATATTTTGATGATATAGGCAAACAATCATTTAATAGTTTGTCTGCAATATCTTTTTTAACTCTTTTATATAGACTATAAGTATGATATTCACTACCACTTAGTCCCAAAGTTTTATAGTGTGGATTTAATACCACACTATTACTTGATATTACAAAATCACAGGCTGTTGCTAAAAATACTCCACCTGCTCCAGCATTTTTCTCTATACTTGCAACTGTAATAACTTCAGTTGCATATATGATTGATTTTACAAGATCATTTATAGCATTTATATTACTCCAGCCATCTTCTCCACTTTTTTTACTATCTTCTAAGATATTTAGATTTATACCATTGCTAAAAAAATCATCTCCACCCATAAGGACTATAACTTTTACTTGTTCTTTTAGATACTCTATTGCATATTTTAGTCTCATACACTGTTCAGACCTAAAAGCACCATTATGAAAATTAAAATACAAATAAGCTATATTATCTTTTATATCACAACTTATTTCATAAAATGTATTATATGACTTATCAAATATCAGTGGTAATCTATCCTCTTTGATACCCTTTAGCCTATCTTTTAATACATAGGTTGCAGGTAATTTAAATTTATCTACTTGCTTTAGATGAGATACCCACACTGCTCCATCAATAGTACTTATACATATAGCACCATCTCTTTTTGCTAATATTTTTTTTGATTGATTATGTTTAAATTTATCTTCTTTATGTGCTCCATATAAAAAACACTCTATATCTAATATCTCATCTTTAACTCCAGGGAAACTATCAAGTGTATTTATTTTTTTTACTATTGTATTTGTATCGTCTTTTTCCCAATCAATTGTAGTATTAAATCTTTCATCTATAGGATTTAAAACCTGTTTTTGAGAATCTTTATTTTTAATATTCTCTAAAAGTGTTGGCAAAAGTTCTAGCGCAAGATTTTTTTCTTCAATTCTATATATACTGGCTTTTGTAGTATCTCTTAAAATAAATTCACCACTTGCATAGACATCTCCTCCATCATAAATCTCATTTGCTTTTAGCCAAACTCCACCCCATTTTTGTTTTTCTTTCCACAAAGCCCACTCAATACTATATGCACCTCTACTTCCAATAACTCCTGGATGAAATACAAAAGTTGGATATTTATCATAAATACTTTGTGATATAAAATCTTTTAAAAAAGGGCAAAGGATAATATCTGGATTAAAGTTATCTATCTCACTATCTTTAGTGGATGAGTTTGAGTAAACAATATTAACTATATAGTTATCATCTTTTAAATAAGTATATATAGCTTGAGATAGACCATTAAAAGAGGTTATATATAAACATAATTTCATATATTGATTATACTACTTTCCAAAACTCTTCATTATATCAACCAAAGAATCCATCACAGCCATAGCATCAGCTTCATCTTTGCTACTTTGGATCCCTTTTACTATATGCTCTTTTGCATAATGTTCAACATAAGAGTTTATCATACCGTTTATTGCACCCTTTACAGCACTTAATTGCCGAATAATCTCATAAGGATTACTATCTTCTTTACACTCTAATTCATTTTGAAGATTTTTTTTAAGAGCTTTTATTTGCCCCTCAATTCTGCTGATACGATTAATTAGTTTTTTATTCTCTATACTGCATTGTTTCATAGCTTGATTATACCAAAGAGCGTTTTAAAAGTGGATATGAGTGGTATAATATATACATACTAAAAATTATAGTTAACAAAGAATCCAAATAATATATTTGATACAAATATATAGCAACCCCTCCAAATATAACTCCTAAAGAGATCAATGCATCACTTAGCATATGAAAATATGCAGATTTGATATTTTCTTGTTTGTGTGTATGAGAAGAACAACTACTTACACTCATCTGTGCTAATATATACGCACTTATTCCATTTGCCAATAAAGCTATAAATCCAACTATTATCATATAACTTGCTTCTATTTGAACTGGATTATTTAACTTTAATATCGCTTCATATATGATATAAAACATTGTAAAATATAAAAAAATCATATTAAATAAAGTAGCTTTTTTATTTGCTTTTACACTAAGATTAATTGTAAGATATGTAACTATCAATGATATTATATCCCCAAAATTATGCATAGCATCACTTATTAATGCATATGAATTTGATACAAAGCCAAAAAAAAGTTCACTTACTATTATAATAATATTAAAATAAACTACATATTTAATTTTTCGTTTATCCATTTTAAACCTTTAAATATACTATAGGGGGGTATAGTATCATATAGAAGTTTAAAAAAAATTGAACCTATTTTAAAGTAGGTTCAATTTTATATTTATAATCTTGAGTATTGTTTTATATGCTCTAATCTATCCTCTATTTGAGGGTGAGATCTAAAAAGGTTACCAATAAACCCTACAAACCCAAAAGTTTTATAATCTTCATTTAAAGATAATTGCTTTTGCGGTATTTGCCCAAGTTTTGCCAAAGCATAATAGATCCCTTGTGCTCCATTTAAATCAACAGCACCCTCATCTGCTTTAAACTCTCTATGTCTACTGTACCACATCAAAATAGCACTTGCAAACAAACTAAATACCATCTCTAAGGCAAAACTTATTGCAAAATAACTCATATTTGATGAATTTCCATCACGATTTGATGTTAGAATATTTGCTAAAAATCTTGATATAAACATTACAAAAGTATTTAAAACACCTTGCATAAGTGTCATAGTAACCATATCTCCATTTTTAACATGACTTATCTCATGTGCTATTACTCCTTGGATCTCCTCTTTACTCATCATATCAATAAGTCCTGTACTTACAGCTACGAGGGCATTATTTTTATCCCAACCAGTAGCAAAAGCATTTGGTGCAGCATCAAAAATACCAACTTGAGGCATCCCAATTCCTGCTTCATTTGCCTGTTTTGCGATTGTATCTACAAGCCATCTTTCAAATTGTGACTGTGGTGTTTCAATAACTCTAACGCCCATACCTCGTATAGCCATAGTTTTTGACATAAATAAAGATATAAAACTTCCACCAAATCCAAAAACTGCTGACATCAATAAAATACTAGATATAGAACCAGAGTCAATATTTATTCCAAAAAATGCACCCAATATAAACAGTACAACATACAATGATGCCATAACTGCCAGGTTCATTACGATTAACATTATCATTGACATATAATTCTCCTAAAATAATTTATATGTATTCTATAATAAAATAATAAAAACTTATGCAACCTAAGTAGCATTTAGCAGATTCTTGGTAAAAGCTCACCTGTTGGTATATCCATAAATCTTTGTGTTCC
>CAZAOJ010000056.1:0-10912 GCA_964486745.1 uncultured Arcobacteraceae bacterium | reverse complement strand
TTCATATAGTTTGCTATCATAGAATCATATGCTGCTGTATGCTCATAAGCTTTTATCATAAGATCTCTTCTAAATTCAAAAGTATTAGTATCATTTTTTAATCTATCAAGCACTTCATCATAATCAACAACATCAGTTACAATTATTACACTATCATGATTTTTAGCTGCACTTCTTACCATTGCAGGTCCACCAATATCAATATTCTCAATAATCACTTCATAATCATCAGTTGATTCAATTGCTGCTTTAAATGGATATAAATTTACACATACTAAATCAATACCTTCAACACCAAGCTGTGCAGCTTCATCTATATGAGATTGTTTATCTCGTCTATGTAATATTCCACCATGAATATATGGATTTAAAGTTTTTACCCTACCTTCAAAACACTCTGGAAATTTTGTAACTTCATTTGCTTCAATTACAGCAACACCAGCATCTTGCAGTTTTTTATAAGTACCACCAGTTGAAATAATCTCATAACCTAAAGATACCAACTCTTTTGCAAAATTTTCTACTCCACTTTTATCACTTACACTAATTAATGCTCTCAAATTTTTCCTTTTTTATATTTTTTTTAATTCTTCATAAAGATTTTGTGCCATAATCTCATAATTACGATCCAAATGTAATAACTTATCTTGACCTTTTTGTCCCATTTCTTTTAAATCCTCTTTTGAAGTATTTAAAACTCTTTTTAAACTTTGTAAAATATCATGATGATTAAAATCTGTAAAAATAACTTCATCATTAGTAAAGATACTTCTATTTTTACTATTATTTGATATTATTGCAGGGATTGCACATGTATAACCATCTAATACTTTTGCTGGGAATGTTGTATTATAGATATTTATATCAGGTAATGCAGCTAATGTAATATCACAAGTTTTTACAATCTCATCCAATTTTTCTAGACTACCTGCTCTAATTAATTCTATATTATCTTTAATATTTGGATAAAATGACAATAGTTGTTTTACATAATCTTGATTTAATGCACAAATGACTAATTGCCAATCTTCATCTTTTATCTTCTCAAATGCATCTAATATCACATCAAATTGTCTTAATTCATCTACTGTACCAATATACACAAATCTTTTTGTATCACCTTGTACAATATCATGTGTATGAACTTTTTTAGGATCTAGTCCACTATAAAGTGGAAATGATTTTGCTCTAACATTTGGATAAAATTCATTTTGAAGCTCTAATGAAGCTGGCATAAATATATCACATTCACTTGCCAATTTTTGTTTTTCATATGCCAAATATTTATTGTATAAAACTTTAACAATATTAGCTTCTTTTTTTGCCTTCATTAATTCAAAAGTATGCATAGTTTTTGGATAAGAGACTCTAAAACCAACTTTATAATTGTACCAATTTTTAAATTTTAATACATTTTTTAAAATATTTTGTTTATTTCTTACAAATACAAAATCATAAGACTTCATATCTACATCTTTTGCTTTTAGATACTCTATAATATCATCTTCTTTTCCAATAGGAACTATATAATCTTCACCTTTTTGCTGAAAACTATGTTTATATTTTGTAACATATACCATATTAACTTGTATATATTTTTTTAAATAGTCATTAAATAAAGGTCCTATTGTACCTCTTTGAGAATATTCTTCTTGATCTGTTATATATAATAATTTTTGCATAACGATATCCTTATTTCTCAGTTAATTCATCATTGAATTTTTGCTCATCAAATTCTAAATTTAAATACTCACAAATCACTTTTACATCTCTATGTGCATTTCCTAAACAACTTGTAGCCCCTGGACTTGGTGTCATATTAAAAATAATACCTTCACCAGTATTTATTGAAGCTTCCCCTAGCATAAGTTTTTGATTTTTCTTATCTAAAATTTGAGGTCTAACACCACCAAAGCCATTTGCATAAACAATATCATCTTCACTTAATGATGGGATTATTTTTCTAGCATCCTTTACAAATAGTTTTTTATTGATATATGGTACTTCAAATAAAAAGTTTCTAAGTACATAGTTTCTAATATCACTATCTCCAAACAGATCAATAGCAATTTTTACTATATTCATATCAAATTGTAGCGTTTTAAAGAAATCTAAATATGTACCACTCTTAAATCTTTCCAATTTAGGTAAAATAAGTGCAGTTGGACCAAATCTTGTATGCTCATTTAACAATACATCTGGATCACCATGAAGTGCTGCAAATGGTAGTTTGGGATGTTGTACCATATATACTTTACCATTTAAAATTTTTCTATTTGCAGTATAAAAACTTCCTGCAACTGGTAAACATCCATAATCTAATCCATGCCCCATACGATGAGCTAAAAATAAACTATGAGCTCCTGCATCAACCACAACAAAATCAGCTGTAAAATGCTGATTATTTTTTGTTTCTATATGATACATAGATCCTAGTTTTTGAATATTTTTAACTTCAGAATTAAAAAATACATCTGTAACTTTATCTTCTATTTTAAGTGTATTATCTATAAAACTATCGCTTAAAGCTTTAAAATTAACAGTAGTATTCTCATTTTGTGCACCCATAGCAACAATATCTTCTGGTCTCTCATTACCATTTTCATCATAAACCAAAGCTGGTTCTATCTCTTTTAACTTCTCTTTATCATAAAGTTCAAGATATGGGTAAAGTTCTTTAAATTCATTAAATCTATTTATTATAAAGTTTACTTCTTCAGATCCAACACCTAAAGCCATCTTTTGATGAGAGAAAAGAATAGTATCTTTATAACCATGCTGTAAACAATATTTTTCAACCATTTTGGCTGTTTTTTTAACATTTACAGCCTTTTCAAGTGTATAATTTGTTTCTATATCTCCACAATGTATAGTTTGAGAATTAGCTGAAGCATTAGAGTTTAAAGTTGCTAAGGCTTCATATTTTTCTAAAATACATATTTTTTTTGCATTTGTATATCTACCCAATTCATAATACAATGCAGCACCTGATATACCACCACCAACGATCAATACGTCATAATGATTTTGTGTCATAATTTACTTCTTATAAATCTTGTTCAATAACTCTTTGAAATGTATTAAAATATATATCATCCAAAATTGTCATATCCATATTTATAGTGTTGTTAATACTTAGTTTATCAGTTCCCACAACACCAACTTTTGTATACGATATATTCATTTGTTTTGCTAAAGTCTCTAGTTTTTCACAATCTAAAGGATCTACTTCAACAATAGCACGACTTAAACTCTCTGCAAAAATATCTTTTTGATCTTTTAAATCTACACTTATAGCTACACCTTTACCTCCAACAACTGCCATTTTTGCTAAAGATATAGCAATACCACCTATATTTACATCTTTTGCTGATTTTAATAAACTTTGTTTATTTGCTTCAACTACAAAATTCCACAAATTTAACTCTTTTGTAAAATCAACTTCTGGGTGAGTTCCTGCAACTTGATCATACAATTTTTTAAGATATAAACTTCCACCAAATTCTGATTTTGTTTCACCTAAAATATATATACTATTTCCATCTTCTTGTAATGCACTTGGTAATACTTTATTCATATCTTCATTTACACCAACTGTTGCAATTGATGGTGTTGGATAGATTCCAACTCCATTTGTTTCATTATAAAGTGAAACATTTCCACCAATTACAGGAGTGTTTAGAGCTTTACAAGCACTTTTTATACCTTCACAAGCTTCTCTAAACTGCCACATAACTTCTGGATCTTCTGGATTTCCAAAGTTTAGACAATCAGTAATTGCTTTTGGAACTGCACCTGTCATAGCTACATTTCTTCCTGCTTCCATAACAGCTGCTGCTGCTCCAAGTTCTGGATTGATATAACACAATCTTGTATTACAATCTGCACTCATAGCCAAAGCTTTTCCAGTTTCTTTAATACGAATAACTGAACCATCAAGCTTACCTGGTCCTTTTACTGTATTTGTTTGTACCATAGAATCATATTGATTATATACATATGATTTATCTACTACTTCCATATCAGATATTAAAGCTTCAAATGCTTCTTGTGGTGATATCTCTTTACTCATATCTACTTTTTCAATATCTGCTAAATAAGCTGGTTTTTTTACAGGTCTATCTAAAACTGGTGCTTCTTCACTTAAAGGTTGAATTGGAATATCTGCACATTTTTCACCATGCCAAAATAGTTCCATATTTCCTGTATTTGTAACTTCACCAATTACCGCTACATCAAGTTCCCATTTTTCAAAAATATCAATAATTTGTTGTTCACAACCTTTTTTTGCACAAATAAGCATTCTCTCTTGAGATTCAGAAAGCATAAAGTCATATGGAGTCATCCCCTCTTCTCGAGCTGGAACTTTATCTAGATGCATTATCATACCAGATCCACTTCGTCCTGCCATCTCAAATGAACTTGATGTTAATCCAGCTGCACCCATATCTTGAATACCAATAATATAATCATGTTTAAAAAGTTCTAAACAAGCTTCAAGTAAAAGTTTTTCTGTAAATGGATCTCCAACTTGTACTGTTGGTCTTTTTGATTCACTATCTTCATCAAATGCAGCACTACTCATAACTGCTCCACCAAGCCCATCACGACCTGTTTTAGATCCAACATACATAACTGGATTTCCAATACCTTCAGCAAGTCCTAAAAATATCTCATCAGATTTTGCAAGTCCAAGAGTAAATGCATTTACAAGATTATTTCCTGCATAACACTGCTCAAATCCAACTTGTCCACCAATAGTTGGAACTCCCATACAGTTACCATATCCACCAATACCATCAACTACCCCACGAAGTAAAAATCTATGTTTTCTTGCAACTTCATCATCTCCATCAATTGAAGCAAATTGAATCATATTCATATTTGCAATTGGTCTTGCACCCATTGTAAATACATCTCTTAATATTCCACCAACTCCAGTAGCAGCACCTTGATAAGGTTCTATAAAGCTTGGATGGTTATGTGATTCCATTTTAAATACAGCAGCATATCCATCTCCAATATCAATAACTCCAGCATTTTCTCCTGGTCCTTGAATAACCCATGGTGCTTTTGTTGGAAATCCATTTAAATATTTTTTACTAGACTTATAAGAACAATGTTCACTCCACATAGCCGAAACTATTCCAATCTCAGTATAATTTGGCTCTCGTCCTAAAATTTTTACTGTATTTTCATATTCCTCTTTCGTCATAGAATGAGCTAACGCGATCTCTAAGGGTGTTTGTTTTGTTTGCATATTGTATTAAACCTTGATTGTTATATTTTAAATAATTATAGCCAAAATCTACTAAAAAGTTCCTCATAGTTTTTTGCTATAAACTATATAAATAATGATAATTTAAAAATTTTATTTATCTTTTTTACAATTTTGGATAAAATGACAAAAATATAAATATAAGGTTTATAATGAATGAAAAAATAGTTCAACTAAAACAAGAGATTTCCAAAGCTATAATTGGTCAAGAGCATATGATTGATTCACTGCTTATTGGACTTTTTACAAATGGACACATATTATTAGAAGGTGTTCCAGGACTTGCTAAAACTACAACAGTAAAAGCTATCTCAAATGCACTTAATCTAAATTTTTCAAGAATACAATTTACTCCAGATCTACTTCCTAGTGATATTTTAGGAGCTCAAATATATGATATGAAAACTAGTGAATTTAAAACAAAAAGGGGACCTATATTTACAAATTTACTTTTAGCTGATGAGATAAATAGAGCTCCAGCAAAAGTACAATCTGCACTTCTTGAAGTGATGCAAGAGCAGCAAGTAACCCTAGGAGAACAAACATACAATATTGAAAAACCTTTTTTAGTACTAGCAACTCAAAACCCAGTAGAACAAGAAGGAGCTTATAGTTTACCAGAAGCTCAATTAGATAGATTTATGTTTAAAATTGTTGTAGGATATAACACAAAAGATGAAGAGTATGAAATAGCAAAAAAAGTATCTATGAACTCTTTTGAACAAATTCAAGCTGTATTGTCAAAAGAGGATATAGATGAGATTAAAAAACAAATAGAAAATATTCATATAGATAAAGAGCTAGAAGAGTATATTGTTGAGCTGATTTTTGCTACAAGGCAACCAGCTGATTATAAACTTGAAGAGATTGAAAAATATATTCAATTTGGGGCAAGTCCAAGAGCTACTATTGATCTTTTTAAAGCAGTAAAAGCAAAAGCATTTTTAAGAGGAAATGAATATGTTACTCCTGTTGATATTGCACTAATAATCAAAGATACTTTAAGACATAGAATTATTTTAAGTTATGAAGCTGAAGCAATGGGAATTACGACTGATTATATTATTCAAAAAGTTTTAGAAACTGTAAAGGTTCCATAAAGTTGATTAATCAAAATGTCAAAAAGATTCTAATAAAAACAAAAAAATCAATATTTAGTGATATTATTGGAAATAACAATTCACTTTTTAAAGGTGAAGGATATGATTTTGTAGAGTTACGAGAATACGAAGATGGCGAAGATATTAAAAAAATAGATTGGATTATAAGTGCAAAAATGCATAAACCATATGTCAAAGTATTTCATACACAAAGAGAATTAAATATTTCAATAGTCTCAATATTAAATGGATCTATGCATTTTGGAACAAAAAGATTTAAACAAGATTTATGTAGTGAAGTTTGCTCTTTACTAGGCTTTTCTTGCGTAAAACAAGGTGATCCTTTTGATTCATATATAGCAAATGAAAATATACTATTAAATACAAAAAAATCTAAAAAAATATTTAGTGTATATGATATGGTTAAACAAATAGATCAATATAATTGTCTTGGTAAAGATATAAATTTTAATATAATAACAAATGAACTATATACAAAAATAAAAAAACGATCTATTATATTTTTGATTGGTGATTTTTTTGATATTGAAAATCTTGACTTAAGATTATTAAGTAAAAAGCATGAAGTAATAGCTATAATTATTCGAGATAAATTTGAAGAACAACCAGCACAATTAGGAAATGTAAATCTAATAGATCCAAGTAACTCACAAACTTTCAATGGTGTATTAGATAAATCTTCAACTAATTCTTATATCAATAAAGTAAAACAAAATGATCATAAGTTGTATGAACATTTTCAATCATGTGGTATAAAATCAGTAAAAATATATACCAATGAAGATCCACTACCAAAATTATTAAGGCTTATGATATGAATACTCAAGCATCACAATTACAAATAAATGATATTAAAGATATTGTTGATATTCCTGATTATTCAATATATATTTTTGGTGCTATAATTATAGCAATGGCAATAATCATAGGATTAATAATATATTTTATATATAAATATTTTAAAAATAAAAAACTAAATATAAAAAAAGAGTATTTTAAAATTTTACAAAATTTAGATTTAGATGATACAAAAAATTCTGCATATAAAATAACTAAATATGGTCTACTTTTAGCTTCAACTCCTAGAGAAAAAAGATTGATATCATCTTTGAATTCACTATTAGAAGAGTATAAATATAAAAAAAATGTGCAACCATTTGATGATAATATTAAAAATCAATTTCAAATCTTTTTGGATAGTTTAGATGTTTAATCAATTTACTTTTGAATACCCTTATGTACTATTATTAATAATCATATTTATAATATGTGCAAAATATTGTAAAGCAAAAGCTAGTGCATATTATATGCCCCATCTAAATATTTATAATCAAACCAGAACTATAAACAATCAATTAATTACAATCATACAATGGCTTTTAATAATTTTTAGTTTAATTGCATTGGCAAGTCCTGTTAAACATCTTCAAACTATACATCAAAAATCTGATGGTATAGATATAGTTTTGGCTTTAGATACAAGTGGATCTATGAGACATATTGGCTTTGATAAAGATGATCTAGAAAAAAATAGATGGCAAGTAGTTCAAGAAATTGTAAAAGATTTTATACCAAAAAGAGTAAATGATAATATTGCTTTAGTAGTATTTGGAACTGCTGTTATGACTGCTTCACCACTATCTTATGATAAACAAGCCCAACAAGAGATTTTATCTCATCTTGATATTGGAGTAGCAGGAGATAAAACAGCACTGTTAGATTCAATTGTGGCAAGTGTAAATATCCTAAAAAAATCAAAAGCCAAATCAAAAATTATAATTTTACTAACTGATGGAGAAGACACTGCAAGTAAAATTCCGTATCAAGTAGCAATAAAACTAGCACTTAAATATAATATAAAAATATATACTATTGCAATAGGAAGAGTAAATCAAAATTTATTACATAAAATTGCAACTAGTACAAAAGGAAGTTTTTTTAATGCAAATTCAAAAGATGATTTAAAACAAATCTATAATCAAATTGATAAGTTAGAAAAATCATCTTTGGATAAAAATAAAATTGTAATAAAAGAGTATTACTTTTTTTATCCTCTATTTTTAGCTATTATGTTTTTAGTATTATTTATCTATCTAAAAAATAAAAAAGGTGAGCTTTAATATTTCCATAATTGAAATTTATCCCAATTTTTGGCTGCACTAACATTACCTTGTTTCATTGATAATTCAATCCAATATTTTGCTTTTTTTAAATCTTTTTTAACACCATCACCATAATAATACATTAAACCTAAATTATTTTGAGCTAAAGATATACCTTCATTTGCAGCAATCTCATACCAATAAAACGCTTTTTTATAATCTTGTTTTATTCCTTTTCCATGTAGATATATCAACGCTACATTATTTGCAGATATACTATGCCCTGCTCTTGCAGCTTTAAGATACCAAAAATATGCTTTTTTATAATCTTGTTTTACACCCATACCATTACTATAAAGCCATGCTGTATTATACTGGGCATCTTTATATCCAAGTTTAGCAGCTTTTCTAAACCAATAAAACGCTTTTTGGTGATTTTGTGTTACTCCTGTGCCATTTTTATACATTAATCCAACATTGTATTGAGCTATTTGATTATTATGTCTTGCAAGATCAATATATATTTTGTAAGCTTTTTTGTATTCTTTAGATTTATATGCTTCATTTGCTTCTTCTATAGTATTTGCAAATATAATAGAATTAAATAAAATGATAAATAAAAATAATTTTGTTTTCACTATGTTTTTGCTCGAACTGTAATTTTTTTAGGATCAAATAACTCTTTTGCCTTATTTAACATAGGGGAATTTAATATATCTTGTATTTGCATCTCTTTTTGCGCTAAATTTTGATGCTCTTGTACAACATCTCCCATACTAGCCACACATCCAGAAGTTTGCATCTCAATATCTTCAATCATTGATCCACTTTGGTTTTGATTACTATTCTGTTCTATTTGTTCTGTATTGTTTTGTATTGTATTATGAGTAGTTTTTGGTTCTTCAACCCGTTGCTTTTTTTCAAAATCAATATTTGTATCTTCTCCAAAAATTGCTAAAATAATCATTTTTATATTTGGCCAGTATTTACCAAGCATAGCACGACATTCACCTTTAGCATAAGTATCAATCAATAAATTATTATCTTCATATTTATTAAATAAAAAATTTTCTTCAAAACATGCACCTAAATCATGATTTTTTTCAAAAAGAGTTTCAATTACACTATCATATAGCTGTCTACCTGTATCAACTTCTTCTTCAGTTGGTTCAAATTCTTCTATAATAGGTTCTACAACTAATTCTTGAATATTATTATTTTGTATTACTTCTTCTAATACTTGTTCTTTTATTATTTCTTGTTCTTGAGGTTGTTCTTCTTTTTGAGTCTGCGGTGTGCTAACTTGTGTTTGAACTTTTGGTTGAATTACAACTTGAGGTTGTTTTACTTCTATATCTTGAACTTGAGCTATTACTTCATCCACAGTTTTTAATTTTGTAGCTTCTATCATCTTAGAAAGCATCAAAATAAGGACAAATCCACTATCACTATTTATTGCTAAAAGTTGTTTTGCATCACCAAATATTCTAAAAAATCTATCATATAATAATATATCAAATTTTACATCATTTGCTATCATCTTATCTTTTAGATATATGCTCATCTCATCTATTACAAGTGTAGTTTCATACTCTTGCAAAGTAGATAGCACTGGTCTAAAATCTTGTGCATTTAAAATTATATCAAATAATTCATCTAAAAATTTAGGATCAAGAAGTCCTAACATATTGGTTACACCAATAGTAGTAATTTTTCCTTTTGAAAAGATAATAGCTTGATCAAGTAAAGTTAAAGTATCTCGTAGTGATCCTTGTCCACTTCTAGTTAATACATTTAAAGCTTCTGGTTCAAAATCTATATTTTCTTGATGTAGTATATGACTTAGATGATGCACTACATCTGTATCACTAATTCGTTTAAATCTAAAATGTTGTGTACGACTAAGAATAGTTGCAGGTAATTTTAAAGGATCAGTAGTAGCAAGTATAAATTTTACAAATCCTGGAGGTTCTTCTAAAGTTTTTAATAATGCATTAAATGCTTGGGGAGTTAGCATATGTACTTCATCTATTATAAATACTTTAAATCTTGCACTATTAGGTTTATATTTTGTATGCTCTATTAAATCTTTTATATCATCAATTCCACGATTTGATGCCGCATCCATCTCTATTATATCAAGATGTCTTGAGGCATTTGCACTTACACAGTGATCACAAACTTCACATGGTTTTGATGTTGGACCTTTATCACATAATAATGATTTTGCCATTATTCGTGCTGTTGATGTTTTTCCACTTCCTCTTAGTCCACTTAATAAATAAGCATGAGATAAACGATTACTATCAAGAGCAAGACTTAATGTTTGAGATATTGTTTGTTGTCCTATTAGATCTTCAAATCTTCTTGGACGATACTTTAATGCTAATACTTGTGAATTATCACTCATA
>CAZAOJ010000055.1:0-11247 GCA_964486745.1 uncultured Arcobacteraceae bacterium | reverse complement strand
TACATGGTGATGATTGGAAAGAAGGTGTACAATCAAAAACAAGACAACAAGTAATAGATACTTTAAATAACTGGGGTGGAAAATTAATTGAACCAAGTTATACAGATGGAATATCTTCAACTCAATTAAATAACTCTTTAAAAGAAATTGGAACAACTCCAGATATTAGAAGAAGCCGTTTAAGACGATTGTTAAATACAAAACCATTATTAAGAATTATGGAATCACATAATGCAATAAGTGCATTAATAGTAGAAAATATCAAAGGTAAGGATTCAGTGGAATATGATGGTATGTGGAGTAGTAGTTTAACTGATTCTACATCAAAAGGAAAACCAGATATAGAAGCTGTAGATTTGAATTCTAGAATTTCTACGATTAATGAGATATTTGAGGTGACTACTAAACCTATGATTTTTGATGCTGATACAGGTGGGATTGCTGAACATTTTGCTTTTACAGTAAGAACACTAGAAAGAACAGGGATAAGTGCAGTTATTATTGAGGATAAAACTGGATTAAAGAAAAATTCTCTTTTAGGAAATGATGTTGCACAAACTCAAGATAGTATTGAAAACTTTTCTAAGAAGATTGAAACAGGGAAAAGATCTCAAATAACAAAAGATTTTATGATTATTGCTAGAATAGAAAGTTTGATTTTAGATAGAGGTATGGATGATGCAATAACAAGAGCAAAAGCTTATATCAATGCAGGTGCTGATGCTATAATGATACATTCAAGGAAAAAAGACCCTAATGAGATTTTAGAATTTTGTAGTTTATTAAAAAATGAAAATTCACATATCCCAATAGTTGTTGTACCTACAAGTTATAATCAAATAACAGCTAAAGAACTAAGTGATGCAGGAGTTAGTATTGTAATTTATGCAAATCATATGCTTCGTGCCGCTTATCCAGGAATGGTGAATACAGCTAAATCCATTTTAGATAATGATAGAAGTTTTGAAATTGAACAAAATTTATTATCAATAAATGAGATATTAGAGTTAATACCAAATACAAAATAAATTCATTAAGGAGAGATTATGAATACAAATGAGATAAAACAAAGTTATGATAAAAATGGACACTTTAAAGTGAGTAATTTTTTTTCACAAGAAGAGATAAACCAAATAGTAAATGATTTAAGTGAGTTACAAAAACATGACAGCGTTGCATATTTGGATGAAAATTCTATTTTAAGAAGATTAGAACAAGTAGCATACAAAACTCCTGCATTAAGTAATGCTAATAATAAAATTCTTAAACTTCTAAATGAAGTAGTTGAAGATGAGATGGTATTATTTAAAGATAAATATAATGTAAAACCACCTAAAGGTGAAGGTTTTTATGCCCATTATGATGGTATTTTTATTTGGGAAGATGAAAATGGAAATAAACGAAATGGATGGCATGAATATGCTGAAGAATTTTTCAATGTTTTGATAGCTATAGATAAATGTGATGCAGGTAATGGTACACTTGAAGTCTCTAATGAGATACATAGTGATATGACTTTTAATCAAATGTTAGAGCAAACATATAAAAATGGAACACCTCAACTAAAACAAGAGATAGAAGATAAAATTACATTTCATAAAGTTGATTTAAATCCTGGAGATATAGTATTCTTTAGCAATAGATGCCCACATAGAAGTGAAGCAAATAATAGTGATACAAGATATAGAAGAATCCTTTACTATACATATAATAGATTGAGTGATGGTGATAATTATGAACAATACTTTAAAGATAAAGCCACAAGTAATAAAAATAGCTCTACGAGTAAGGCATTATCTTTTAGAAAAGAACCAACAAAATAACAAATGGCATTAGATACAAATCTTTTCCTAGATAATTTAATACAAAAAGGTTACTCACATCTTTGTGTAGTTCCTTGTAGTTTTGCAAAAAATATTATAAATGCAGTTATAAATAATAATAGTATTGAATATATTGCATGTGCTAATGAAGCTGTTGCTTGTAGTGTGGCAGCTGGTCTTAAAATGTCAGGGAAAAATCCTATTGTAATAGTGCAAAGTTCAGGGCTTACAAATATGGGTAGCTGTATTACAAGCTTACTAAAACCATATGGTGTAACTTTTCCAATTATTACATCATGGAGAACATATAAAGATGGAGATAGTGAGATTCAACATCGGCATTTAGCTACCCAACTTCCAAAGTTAATAGAAGCTTATGGATATGAAAATACCATATTAGATACTTCTGATTTAGATAAAGCAGTGGAACAGATAAATCTTTGTGATACTACC
This sequence comes from uncultured Arcobacteraceae bacterium, assembly GCA_964486745.1. Taxonomy (GTDB): domain Bacteria; phylum Campylobacterota; class Campylobacteria; order Campylobacterales; family Arcobacteraceae; genus JAYEFX01. The sequence continues at coordinate 8,971 of CAZAOJ010000055.1, read as the reverse complement.
CAAACTATTTGTATATTACAAAAAGATACTTTTTCTAAAGTCGAGTTAGATGATATTCATAAATTAGATTTATCATCTTTAACTCCAAGAAGTGAATTTTTAAAACTCTTAAATGATATATTTAAGGGAACTAATACTCTATTTATTGGTACTACAGGTAATACAAGTAGAGAGATGTACTCTTTTATGAAAGATACCAACAACTTCTATATGGCAGGAAATATGGGTGGTGCTTTAAGCTTAGGACTTGGAGCTAGTATGGCTGGTAAAAAAGTGATAGTTTTAGGTGGAGATGCTGAGTTTGTTATGCATATGGGTGGACTTACAACTGCAGGAAGATATAAAAATATAGACTTAACTTATATACTATTTGATAATGAACAAAATAAATCAACTGGTGGTCAAAATAGTTATCAATCTCATGTAGATTATATAAATATTGCAAAAGCTTCAAATCTAAATACTATCAATAATACTATTACAGATACAAAAGAATTATCCAATACCTTAAAAAATCTTGATAATAAAATGATTAATTTTATATATGTTAAATGTGGATTAGATAATGAAACACCAAGACCACCACTTAAAGTTGTAAAAGTAAGTGAATTTAAATAAAATGAATAATAACTTTTCATATCATATGCCTACAAAAATAGTATATGGAATTAATGAATTAGATAATATAGATAAATATATAAATGGAAGAAAAACTTTACTTATAACATCTGCTGGATTTATAAAAAGGGGGTTAGTAGATAAAATAAAATCTCTTACTCCTTATATAGTAGATGTAATATCTGAAGTAAAATCTCATCCAGAGTTTAAAGATTTAAAAAACACTTATAAAAAAATAGCTAAAATAGATTTTGAATTGATTTTAGCTGTTGGTGGGGGAAGTGTATTAGATGCATCAAAGTTTTTTTCAGTTCAAAATGACAATAAAGAAGCTCAATTTGTACAAGATTTGATAAAAGGTAAATTAGCAAAAAAAGATTATAATCTTATACCGATTATTTCAGTTCCTACAACATCAGGAACAGGAAGTGAAATAACACCATGGGCAACTATTTGGGATATGAATGAAAAGAAAAAATATTCACTTCATTTAGATGATTTATTTAGTGAAGTTGCCATATATGATCCTATGTTAACTTTATCTGTTCCAAAAGATATAACTATTCAAACTGCTCTTGATGCTTTATCCCATGCACTAGAATCAATATGGAATAAAAATGCAAATGAAATCACAATAAATTATGCAATAAAATCTGCAAAATTAATAGTAACAAATCTTGTGCCATTATCAAATAATTTAGACAATTTAGAGTATAGAGATAATATTATGAAAGCATGTATGTATGCAGGTTTAGCATTTAGTAATACTCAAACTGCAATTGCTCATGCTATGAGTTATTATATAACTACTAATAGAGGAATTGATCATGGTATAGCTTGTAGTTTTACATTACCATTATTAATAGATAATATTTTAGATAAACATAATTTTATAGATGAAGCTATAAAAAAGATATTTGATGAATTAAGTTCAAATAAGTTAAGAGTTATTTTAAAAGAGTTAAATATCTCTACAAAGTTTAAAGATTATGGTATAAATTATAAAGATATTATAAATAATATTAATCATTCTAGGCAGAAAAACAGTTTAATAAAATTAGAGGAAATATCTTATGAAATATTGTAAAAAATGTTTATCAACAGATTTAAGACCAAATGCAAAATTTATTAATGGTATTTGTGAACCTTGTATATACTATAATAATATAAAAAATATAAACTATGATATACAATTACAAACTTTAAAAAATAAAATAAGAAAAGTATTAAAACAAAGAAAACAAAAAACTCAATATGATTGTATAGTAGGTGTTAGTGCTGGAAAAGATAGCACTAGACAAGCCCACTGGGTAAGAGATAGATTAGGTTTAAACCCTTTGTTAATATGTGCAGCATATCCACCAAAACAAATGTCTCATACAGGAGCTAATAATGTATCAAATCTTATAGAGATGGGGTTTGATATTATTATGGATACTCCTGCACCTCAAAGTTCAAGTAATTTAATGCTAAAAGCTTTTAAAGAGTTTGGTAATATCTTAAAAGCTACAGAGATGTCTTTATTTTCAACTGTACCAAGACTAGCTATTGATTTAGGGATAAATTTAATATTTTGGGGAGAAAATGCAGCACTTCAAGTAGGAGATTCAGCATCTGGAGGAGTAGATGAATTTGATGGTAATAATTTACGAAATTTAAATACATTAAGCAATGGTGGAGTCAATTGGATTAACGATGCTGTATCTAAAATACAACTAAAAGATCATTATTTATATCCTACTATTGAACAATTTGAAAAAAGCAATATAAATATCTTATATTTAGGACCAGCATGGGATGATTGGAGTGATGAAAATAATTCAATATATGCAGCACTTCAAGGATTGGAACTAAAACCAGGAGAAGAAAATTCAACTGGAGATTTATTAAATGCATCTATGCTAGATGAGGAATTTATAAGTATTAATTTTTTACTAAGATATTATAAATTTGGCTTTGGAAGAGCCACAGATTATACATGTGGACTTATAAGAAATAATTCTTTATCAAGGGAAGAAGCAATTAAAATTGTTGAAAAATATGATGGAATATATGATATCAATATAATAAAAAAGTTTTGTAAATATGTAAATATTAGCATATCAGAATTTTGGAATATTACAAATAAATGGGTAAATAAAGACATTTTCACTATACATCAAGGTAAACCACCAGTAAAAAAATTTAAAATTGGAGTTGATTATGTTAATTGAAATTATTGATATAGGTGTTGGAAATGTACACTCAATTGAAAATTTAATACATAAACTAAATATACCAACCAAAATAATATCTACTCCACAAGAAATAAAATCTGATTTTTTAATCTTACCTGGTGTTGGTTCTGCAAAATTATACATGCATAAACTTCAAAATAGCGGTTTTGATAAGGCTATTAAAAAACATCTAAAAGAGAATAAAAAACTCTTAGGTATTTGTCTTGGATTTCAAGTTTTAGGTAAATATTCTGATGAAGATGGAGGAGTTCAAGGGCTAGGAGTAATAGATGGTTATACTAAAAGATTAGATAATAATCTATCTAATAATACATGGCAAGAGTTTAATTTGAAAAAAGAAAATTTACTTATTGAAAATTTTATACCTAATTTAAAACTAACTAAAAAACAAGGTATAAGAGGTAGAGTATTTTATAATCATGAATATGGTTTTATTTGTAAAGATACAAATTGCTTTACAAAACCAATTTCTATAAATTTAAACAAATATAGTTCAATAGTTATTAAGGGCAACATAATAGGTATGCAATTTCACCCTGAAAAAAGTCAGCAAACAGGCATAGATTTAATGTCATTAATTCTATAAGGATATATAATATGAGAATAGGTAGTACAATTTTATTATTAGATGGTTATTGTTATCAATCATATCAATGGAATAAACTAAGACCACTTGGGAAATTGCAATCAGTTATTGATTCACTTGAAGAATATGAATGTGATGAGATATCAATAATAAGACCAATAAGAAATAATGATACAGATAAATCTTTTTTTAAAGATATCGATACCATTGCTTCACTAAAATGTTTGACTCCAATTAGTTTTGGAGGAGGATTACGAGAGAAAAAGCACTTAGAGCAATTACATCAATTACCAATAGAAAGATTAGTATTTTCATCTGCATTTATACAAAAAGATTTAGAATTATTAAAATATGCAAAAGATCTATTTGGTAATCAAGCAATTCAAGCTTTATTACCATTTAAAATTGAAGATAATATACCTTATATTTTTTCATCATCTATAAATTCATATATAAAGTTTTCTAATAAAGATTTAAATTTTATTAATAAATATGCAAATGAAATTATATTGTATGATACAAGCAATGAAGGAACTTTAGATAACTATAATAAAGATATTTTTAAATATATTAATATTATAAATGATAAGATTATTATTTCAGGATCTATAGGTAAAAACACTATTAAAACTGCTAAAAAACTATCAATTGCTTCTATATTAATTGAAAATAGAGTTTTACATAAAGAATATTCAATGAAAGATTATAAAAATGCTTAGAAAATGTAAAAAATGTTTATATACACAAAATCATCCTTTTCATATATCATTTGAAGAAAACTTATGCTCTGGTTGTTTTACTCATAATGAAAAATATACAATAAATTGGAAACAAAAAGAAAAAGAATTTAAACATATTATAAAAAGTACAAAAAAATACAATAAAACTTATGATTGTATTATTCCTATAATTGGTGATGCAGAAGATTATTATATTGTTGAAAAAGTACTACAATATGGTTTAAATCCTCTTATTGTATGTGTAAATGACTATTTTAGAACTGATATAGGTTGGCATAATATTCATAATCTTATTACAATATTTGATGTAGATTCATTATTATATAATCCTAATTTAAATACATATAAAGAACTTATTAGAACATCATTAAGAAAATATGATCATATTTTATTACCATTTTTATCACTACATACATCATTTCCTGTTCATATTGCAAAGCAAAGAAATATACCATTAATTATATGGGGACAACACCAAGCAATAGAACAAGTAGGTAAATTCTCACATTATGATAATGTACAAATGACAAAATGGAGTAGAAAAGAGCATGATCTATTTGGTAATGATATTAAAACATTTATAGGAAATGGTGCACAAGTTCTCAATAAAGATTTAATATATTACCATTATCCAAATATTACTTCATTAGATAAATCAAATATTAAAGGGATTTACTTAAGCAACTATTTTCATTGGGATCCATTAAAACAAAATCATAGCATCTTAAAATATGGCTTTATTCCACAGCACAACAATTCAAGTTTTGATATATATGAAAGAGCAGGAAGTAGTGTATATTACCAAATACATGATCTATTAAAATTAAAAAGAGTTGGTTATAGAAAGATAACTGATCATCTATCAAGAGAGATTAGGCATAATAGAATTAATAAAAATGAAGCTATTGAAATAGAAAATTTTTATATGCAAAGCAAAGTTGATGTAGAAGGTTTTTTTAAATGGTTAGGTATGTCAAAAAGCGGTATAAAATGGTATATAATGCATCAATTAAAGGGATATGAACATCTTATTGGCAAACAATATGATATAGACCATAGCTTATTGCCAACAAATATAAAAGAACTACTCACAAAACCAAATATCCCAAATAATGCATTCACCCTATTTCAAAAAGGTATAGAAATAGAATAGATCTATTTCTATTTAATAACTTCTAGGAGATCATTTTCACTTACTAGTGTAATAAAATCATCTTCTGACCATCTTGCAGGTGGAACAATATATCCTTCTCCGTAAGTTTCTATTAAATATTGATCATACATATGAGGTACTGGCATTTTTATATTCTTATAATCTAAATATTTTATCTCTTCAAAATATTTTTTATCAAAATATATATATTTATCTCCTAATCTATAAAATCTATGATTTTTACTTTCAAATAAAATATTTACATCAATCATTGCTGGTTCTGATATTTTAGGATCACTTTTAGATGCAATCGTTACAAATGAAGAATCTCCTATATTTAAGAAATTTGTTTGTTTATCTACTAAATAATTAGTTACATTCATATCAAATTTTTCTTCATATTGTTTAAAAATTTCGTAAACTCTTTTTAAATCTTCTTTTGAATCTAACATAATATCAACATCAGAAACTTTTGCTAAATCATCACCTCTTAATAATGACAATAAAGAAGAAGCTATAAGATAATATTTTATATTCTCTTTTTCCATAATATCACAAAACAGATAAACTAACTCATCAACTTTTTTAGATCTAATATCATCTGAATAAGATATTTGAGAATCTTCAATCATTTCAATTTTATCCTCTGTAATACCTAAATCCTTTAATTGATTTTCCATAGCTTCATAATGTACTCCACCAATTAAAACTTTATCAAAATCTAAATTTATTATATCATCAACCATATATATTGGTTTATCATCATAAAATTGGCCTTTTAATTCTTTATTATTATCAATAAATCCTATAATATTATATTTTGAATTATTATTAAATTTTCTATAAAATAATCTTCCAATTGCACCAATACTAAAAATTATTGTTTTCACTTTATATCCTTTTATTTTACTGCTTTTTTTAAATCTCTTAATACAGATAAAACACCATTTGTCCAAACAATATTTAAATCTGTAAGATGCTCTTTATTGTATAAGTTATTTTGTTTTAAATTTAATGTAAAGTTAATATATATATCTGATAACTCTGTATATAGTAAAAATATATTTCCAAATAACTCACTTGACATACCTTTACATTTTTCCAATAGCCAAATCATCACATCTATCTTTTTTGATAAAAATTCATCACGACTTTTTATTTTTAATCGTTTATGTTTATTTAATCTTACAATAATTGCATTTAAAATTTTTATATCATCTTCAAAATCTGGTTTTTCTACAACTTCTGAAACCATATCCATTAATTCTATAATATTATTTTCTTTAGTTTTAAAATTATCAATTTTTTTATTTATTTCATCTAATAATAATGGTTTAAATCCTTCTAATTTAACACCATCTGATAGGTTATATGCAATAACATCATCATATACATTTTTCAACTCTTCAAATGTTGTTTCAAACGAATATTTAAATTGACATAGAACTCTATTAGTTTTTACTTTATCTCTTAAGTTTCCTTCCATATATACTACATCATCAAATGAAACCATTGTACTATCTTCATTACTATTAATTTCTGTTTTATCCATTGTAGTTAAAGCATTATCAATAGCATATCTACTACCTGTATTTTGATTAAATGCAGCATCATTTCCAACAGTATATAATTTATTTGTACCTAAATGAATAGCAAGCAATAATGCATATGCACCAACATTTGTTGTACTTCCCATAAAACCTAATTCTTTCACAAAAGATACACTTTGAGCAAAATAATAATGTTTATTTTTAATTACATCCATAACTTTTTCATCTTGCTGTGCTAATAAAACAATTGTACTATTATCTAAAAAGTTATCATCTTTTGTGGTTAAATATTCTGCACAAAGATAAGATGGGTCTATAGTCACTACAATATCAGGAACAATATTATATTTTTCTAATTTTTTTACTATTATATCAACACAAACTATTATAAATTTATCTTGATGTTCATATATCCATTCAATATAATTATCCACAGATGGACCTGCTGCTATTAATAAAACATGTTTATCTTTAAGTATTTTCTTTTCTAAAATAGTATTAAAGTTTAAAAATCTATCACCATTTTTTATAAATTTTACCATTTTATGTACATTTTCCATAGTTAAAGAATAAGGAAATGATCCAGCTGTATTAGTACCAAAAAATTCTATTAATTCATCTTTTAGATAACTATCATTATCAATTAGCAAATGATGTTTTATATTATAATTAAAATATTTATGATATTCATAAAATGCTGTCATTACACTTACTCTATTAATTTTATCATCATCAATAGATAAAAATAACTTTTTTTCTTCTACTTGAAAACTACTATAATCTATGGTAAATAAAGATAATCTAAAGATCTCTAATTCTGGTTCAATTATTAGTGTTACAAAAGGATCCATTTTTTTAAATATTTCATGAATATGAAATCCAAGACCAACATCCATAAAAACAAATTTATAAATTTTTTGAAATTCAATATTATCAAAATCTATGTTGTTATTCATATAATCTAGTACAGGTAAAACATCTTTAAATGACTGATTACCAACTACACTTTTCCCATCTATACCTTTTCTTAAAAGATCTAATGAACCATCTTTAGTAAAATTAGTATGTTCAGCCCTTCGATCAGCATCATCATAACTATTTACTCCATAAAACCATGTATTATTTTCTAAATTTAAAATATCAAAATAACCATCTATATACTCTAAAGAATATTTAACAGAATATTTTTCTTCATTAATATCTTTTGATAATTTATCAACTTTTATATATATATCTTCAAAATTCTCTTTTAAAAATTCTAAATTCTTATTGTATATTTTAAGTAGTGTATCACTTAAATCTATTAACTCATTTTCCATACTAAAATCCTGATTATTTAATTATATTGATTATACTATATACAATATAAAAAGCCCCCAGCTTACAACTAGAGGCTCTTTACTTGTCTTTTTTGTTTTAAACCACTGAAGTAATTTTAAAATATTTTCGTTACTTCGTAACTAACTCAAGACTATTGAAGTAGTCTAAGAACGTTTTCAAAGAAATGTGTATCGTAAAATTAAAATTTTACTCTACCAACTTTTACTATTGTAAAAGTCTCAACACATTTTGTTGAATAGCATTAGATTGACTCATCGCGTAAGTCCCCGCTTGTGCTACTATATTTTGTTTATTAAAGTTCGCAGACTCTGCAGCATAATCAACATCTCTAATTACTGATTCTGCTGCTTTAATATTTGTTTTTTGAGTCATCATATTTCTCAATGCTGATTCTAATTGATTTTGTGTTGAACCAACATCTGATCTCCATGCATTTAACTGATTTAATGCTGTATCTACATTTGCCATATTAGTTCTTGCTGCCGATGCACCAAAAGTAGCTGCAGAAGTTCCTGTAGTAGTTTTAAGTGCACTCATACCTGTTAAACCATGTGTATTAGCAGTTATTCCAGATCCTAAAGAGATAGTATTAGCAGCTTTTTCACCCATTTGAAATACCTGTGCAACAGATGAATCAGTACTACTATCTGATGCTTGTAATAATGTAATACCATTATAGTTAGTTTGTGTAGCAATATTATCTAATTGTGTTAACAATTTATTAATATCTTTTGCAATTGCTGTTC
>CAZAOJ010000054.1:0-11548 GCA_964486745.1 uncultured Arcobacteraceae bacterium | reverse complement strand
GCTTGAGGGGCTCGTGCTTCACGGCGTGGAAGTTCAAATCTTCTCGGTCGCACCATTTCAATACTCAAATAACTCTTTCTTCTATAATCTTGATTTAAAACAAGACAATTTTTGTCCTATTTAGATACACTTCCAAAAAACATTAAAATAAAGAGATAATATGAGATCAAAAATACTAATTATAATACTATTGTTAGCTACAAATATATATGCAGATATTCAAAAAGGTAAAGAGGTTTATCTCATTAACTGTGCAAGTTGCCATAGTGTGACTATGCAAGGAAGTTTTGGAAGAGATTTCAATCTAGTATCCTATACAAGAACAAAACAAGATATTATAAATTATGCACAAAATCCAGCTATGTATTTTAAAAAGTTTGGTTACAGTGCAAATGCAATGCCAACACTTCCACTAACACAAAATGAATTAGATGATGTGGCTGATTATATAGATAGTTTACAACCTTTTAAAAAGTGGATGGTTAAGAAAAATTAAACATAAAAAAAGACACTCTTAAAAAGAATGTCTGTAAAAGTTACGGAAGGAGAATCCATGAATTTTTATTTTAATTTCAGTAGGATTATTCGCGGTTCACCTACTGATGTTGTAATTATAATCCAAGAAAATTAACCATCGACAATGAAAAGTTAATCAATAGTAAATAAAACATACTTCTATTTAATTTATTAGTTTGATAAAAGTAACTTTATATAAGAATTATTTATATATACTTTATAAAACTATAAAAAAGAAATACTATGATAGATATAAATGAAAATACAATTTTTACACTTGTAAGCCTTACTATTGGTATAGTATATGGCATTATTGCCCAAAGAAAACAATTTTGTTTTAGTGGTGGAATAAAAGATTTAATACTATTTAAGCATACCAGAAGAACAGCATCTTTAATTGTAGCAATAACAACAGCAATAATATCTACACAATTCATCTCATACTTATATGATATAGATTTAACCCAAACAAGATACTATATAAATATAAACTATTTATTTATAATAATTGGTGGTTCATTATTTGGATATGGTATGATGATATCAGATGGGTGTAGTTCTAGGCACCTAATTAAATTAGCTCAAAAAGATAAAGATTCATTTTTTGTATTAATTGCTCTTGGTATATTTTCATATATAACATATAGTTTTTTATCAAATTATTCTGAGATATTAAATTCTTATAGTTTTATCTCATTTTTTAAAGTTGAAAATAGTTTTAGCTTAGACTATTTTGTAATTGGAACTATTTTAACATATCTATTATATTTAAGTCTGAATAAGTGTGTAAATATTTTTCAATGTTGGGATGGATTTTTAATAGGTCTTATTATTGCTTTGGTATGGTATTGTACTACTATTTTAGCAAGTGATCTATTTATAGATATATCAGCTCAAAGTTTATCATTTGTATATCCTCTGGGAAAAATTATTGAAACATTTAAAAGTGGCTTTGATACAACAAATTTAATATTTTTAGTGTGGATTGTTTTGGGAGTGATAATTGGTGCATTCATATCATCACTATATAATCCTTTATACTCAAAAAAATTACAATGTGATAACTCTCAACAAAATCCACCAAAATTAGCACAAAAAATACTTGGTGGAGCTATGATGGGTATTGGTGGAATTTTAACAGTTGGTTGTACTGTAGGTCAAGGTCTAAGTGGAGTTAGTACACTTTCATTTGCATCATTTTTATCAATATGTTCTATTTATATATCTGCATATTTTACTGCAAAAAAAATGCAAAAAAGCAATGCTTTAATTGCTTGTTTTATATTTGATTTTAATAAGAAATAAAATATTATATTTTATATTATATAAAGATTATTTTTTAACTCATATTTAAGTAATTTATTGTTAGTATTGAATTGTTATATTGTTCAAGTGCCAAACTTATCGCGAGGTAAGGACGGAAAGCCACGGGTCTAATTTAGATAGCCGAGTTGTCATTATAAGGAAAAGATTATGAAATCTATATACTTCAAAAATACCCCATCAATGTACTATCACAATTATGATTATATAAAAGAAGTTCATGAACAAAGTGCATGGGAATTTTCAAATAAACATAAAAATGATCTAAAAATTATAGATACTTTATTTACTATTGGTAGTATATCTTTAATTTTATATTTCATATACTTTTAATTGTATCTTTGTTATATTTGCACCATCTAAAAACAGGTGTAATTATATTGGCTAAGATAAAAAAAGCAACAAAAAAAGATATAGAAATTATAAAACAAAAGTTTATTGAAAAATATTCTGAAGCTGTAACTGAGTTAAATTATACAAACGATTATGAGCTTCTAATAGCTATAATTTTATCAGCTCAATGCACAGATAAAAGAGTAAATATAATTACTCCAGCCTTATTTGAAAAGTATCCTACTAGCAAAGATTTGGCTAGTGCAAATCTTGAAGATGTAAAAGAGCTTTTAAAAACTTGCAGTTTTTTTAATAATAAAGCAAAAAATATCATTAAAATGGCGCAAAGTGTACAAGAAGTTTACAATGGAGTTATTCCAAGAGATACGAAGCAGTTAATAAAACTTGCGGGTGTAGGAAATAAAACTGCAAATGTATTTATGATCGAAGCATGTGGAGAAAACCTAATGGCTGTAGATACTCATGTATTTAGAGTATCTCATAGATTAGGTCTAAGTGATGCACCAAATGTAACCAAAACAGAAGAACAACTTGTAAAAAGATTAAAAGATGATCTACATATTTTTCATCAAGCTATGGTACTTTTTGGAAGATATACTTGTAAAGCTATAAATCCAGATTGTACTAATTGTTTATTTCCTGAAGTTTGTAAAACAAAAGAGACTTTTAGAGTATAACGAAACTCTTACTTCTCTTGTAGATCTGTATAGTGAAGTTCTAACCCTTTACTGGTAGTTACAAATCCATTAATATTAATTTTTCCATCATGCACCATTTTATGATGGTTTTTACATAATGGAATAAGATTAAATTTATGATTTTGATTCATATGTCCTATAAATCCTCGCTCATTTGCTTTTTGTTGCTCTTGTATATGATGTACCTCATCAACAGGTTTACCACAAATAGCACAAGCACTCATATATAGATCTTTATTGTACTTACTTTGCTTTTTCTGTACAAGTCTTTCAAGTCCATCATAATCATCTGTGATTCTTTTTCTTATATCATTTGCAACTTTTAAAAACTCACTATCCATATGAAGTGATTTTGCAAACTCTAGCCCATAAATACTACTTCCACTACCATAAGATAATTTTCTATCAAAAATAAGTTTATCTTCATCATCTTTATACATCACACTTAAATGCAAACATATTATATTTTTCAGTTCTTCTATCTCTTTTAGTTGAGGTAGTTGATGAAGATGTGTTGCAAAAACAAAAATTGATTCTAATTTAGCTAGTTTTAGTATAGCACTAGCAACTATACTAACTCCACTCATAGTTTCTGTTGAGTGTGATATCTCATCTCCAAGGATTATTGAGCGTTTATTTGCTCTATTAAATATATTTTTTAAATCAAGCATCTCAACAGCAAAAGATGATAATCCTTTTGCAATATTATCAGCTCCACTAATTCTTGTAAATAATGAATCAAATAAAGAAAATCTAAAAGATTTAGCCGGTACAAAAAAACCAGCTTGTGCTAAAACAACTGCAATTCCAAGAGATTTCATCAATGATGATTTTCCACTGCTGTTTATTCCATACAGTAATACTCCATGCATATGATTATCAAAAAAATTAACAGGATTTGAATTTTTTATAATTACATTATTCTTATGCTCTTTTCCTGCAAGTGACAGATCTCCCAAAATAATATCATTTGGTACATAAACACCTTGCTGCTCATTTGCTTCAATGATAGCATGGCGAAGTTCAATCGCTTCTATAAAATTTACATCATCTTTTGTTTTTACTATTTTTGGACATACATAGTTATATTTTTTTGATGTTTTTATATTTGATACAGTTACATCAATCTCAGCTATAAACTGTACCAACTCTTCAAGCAATACAGCAAATTTTTTCTCAAATTCACTAATCTTTTCTTTAAATACCAGTTTATTAAGCTCTATTATTTTTTGTAAATTGTGTACATACTGATCTGATATACTAGATGTTAGGTTATTTGTAATTTTTACAGAGTTTGTTTGAACTTTTATATTAAAATCTTTAAATAAATACAACTCATCATCTACAATTAAATGTGAATTTAGAAGCTCTTTTTTTATTAAATTGTATCTTGTTTTAGTTAAAGAGATATAAAAACCCTCTTTATCAAGTCGATTTATTTGCACAAAATTTGAATCTTTGGCTTCAAGAAGATCTAAAATATGATTTTTAAATATATCAAGTTTTGATTTTAATTCTTTATTTTGAGTATTTAACTCATCAATTTTGGTATTTATGCCGTGGTTTATCATATTATCTTCAATATCTTTTAACATATATCTACCACTAATCGTCAAATCAAATGTAGTTGATATTGCATCTATAAATATTTTTAGATCAGCACTACTACAAGGGGGAGTAAAAAATTTATAATTCTCCATAAATGTCACAACTGCTTTTATACTTACAAGAGAATCATACAAATAATTTAATTCAAAAGGATGAAGTCTTGAGAGTTTTATTCTACGTGTTAATCTTTCTATATCATATATATTTGATAATTCACCCTCTATTGGGGCATGATAATCATATAAATCTTTTGATAAAGAGTATCTTCTTAAAAGCTCTTTTGAATCTTTTATAGGGTGAGTTAATCTCTCTTTTAGAAGTCTTTTACCCATAGCTGTTGCAGTATTATTTATCAATTTTAGCAAACTTGGATTGTGTGGTGTATCAATAATATTTAATTGCTCTAAAGCATTATTTCCAAGATATATATACTTACTTACATCAAGTTTTTTAGGGTATGATAGCTTTTGAATTATTTTTGCATCATGCCCTATAACAAAATCTATTAAAATAGCCAATGACTCAGTTGCTAGTGGTTGTCTTTCCATATCAAGATGCTCTATTGCAGTTAGAAGTGATTGTATATTAAATACATTTTTAAATAATTCATTTTGATATACAATTTTTGGTCTAAATGTACTTATATGAAATGTTTTTCTTGAAAGTTCAAGATACTCAATCACTTGTTTTTGGTCTATATTTTTATCTGCAAAAGTTACAACTACTTCATTTGTTTTATGCATATTCATATAATTAAAAACTTCATCAAGTGCAAAACTTCCATCTTCACTTGTACCATACACTTCATTGTAGTAGCACTTTCCAGTTGTAACATCAATAGCACTATATCCAATTAGATAATTACCTTTATGTATATCAACTACAAGTGAAGTTATATTATTTTCATCTTGATCAAGTACAAAATCAAAGTTTGTTCCTGGAGAAATTATAGCATCTACATATCTTGATACTTTAGGAGGTAATCCTTTTTGTTTAACAAGTACAATTGTATATTTTTGTTCATTTATTATTCTTGCTAAATGCTTTTCAAGAGCAATAGCAGGAACTCCAGCCATAAGAGGATTCTCTTTTGAATTTTCTATAATATTTTTATTTTTTCTTGTAAGTTGTATATTTAATAGTTCAGCAATTTGTCTTGCTTTTCCTATTTGTAACTCATCATTATTTACTTCATACACTTCAAAAAATGTACCTATTTCCATGAGTACAACAGTGTTTTTCCCATACTTTTTTTCAAATATTTTTTGTAAATCAAAATATGTGATTGTAAGAAGTTGTGATTTATTTTCTAAAAGTTCATTTACTTCGCTATTTATCATAGATAGATTATATCAAACTTTTCAAAAATTTTTGATGAAGCCTTATATTTTTATAAAGTAACGACTCCACACTTAAATCAATTTGAAAAGTTTTTGAATCTATTTGATTTATAATAGCTTCAACTTTATGATTTTTTATATTTTCAAAGCGTATCTTATTTGTAATATTGGGATCAATATCAATCTTATTCAAAAGTAACTCTTTGCAAAATCTAATATGATATAAAGCTTGTGTATATCCTACTTGAGAAGTATCAATACTATTATTCATAGATTTATTCTCCACAATAAACAAAGCACTTAAAGAAAAAGCTAAAACTAAAGATATAGTTAAAATAAGTGCAAAGCTCTTTTTCATAATCTTAAATCAACTTTTTGACATATTAAACTATCTTCACCCAAACATATAGTTAAAATATCATTTTTAATAAATTTTGAAACATTGTTTAAGAATATTTTATTATCAAGATACAGAGTTTTATCTTTTAATATTAAATTTGTATTTAATCCATCTAGTTTTCTATTTTGTAAGATATTATTAGCACTATATAGTTGTAGTTTTAATAAGTTTTGTTCATAATTTGTTTTGTACTGAGTTTGTATTTTAGTTAAAAAAGTCATACTATATACTCCAACTATAGCAAATATTACAATACTTAAAAGTAATTCAAATAATACCATAGAGTTTTTCATTATTTTAACTCCAAAGTATACTTTTCCAAATATATATCTTGAGTATTATAAACTATTTTTTTATATTTTATATTGTTATTAATTATTATCTTAGATATATTAGATGGACTATAAGTAAAGTCAAAATATTTTATAGTTTGGCTTGTATTATGATTTTGATATTGATTATAAATATTTTGGTCATTGTAAGAGGTGGATAGTTTATAAAAACTAGCCACAACTATAGATAAAATTACTACACTTAATAGTGTTTCAAAAAGTGTAAAACTATTTTTTTCCAAGTTCAATTGCTTGATCGTATGCACTGCTTATTGTTTTTATCATTGCATTTCTTACACCATTTTCTTCCAATGCTGCATAACCTGCTGCTGTTGTTCCACCTGGACTCATTACTCCATCTTTGATATTAGCTGGTTTTTCATTTTTAAGTAATGGTGCAAATCCTGCAAATAATCCTTTTACAAGCTCATCACTACTTTGACGGCTAAGACCACATCTAACTCCACCATCACTTAATGCTTCAGCAACTAGTGCTAAATATGCCGGTCCGCTTCCAGCTATTGCAGTTGCTATATCTAACTCTTTTTGAGTATTTACCCATAAAGTTGATCCAATTGAATTAAAGATTGCTAATGACTCATCTTTAAAACTTTCATCACCTGTAATTGTAGTCATTGAAGCATTATATGTAGCTGCTAAATTTGGCATTGTTCTTATAAATGCTTTTGATTTTATATTTAAAGCTAAACTTTCAAGTGTAGTTCCAGCTAATATTGAATAAACAACATTTGCCTCACCAACTAATTTTGAAGCTACTTCATTTAAAACATAAGGCTTTACACATAATAAAATATTTTTACCATTTATATCTTCATTTTCATCTAAAACTTTTATTTTTACTTCTGGTATTTTTGATTGAAAATCTTCTAGTTTTTTTAAATCTCTACCAATAATTTCTAAATCATAAGATTTTATAAGACCTTTTGCTAAAGATAAAGCCATATTTCCATTACCAATCAGGGTTAATTGCATATTTACTCCAAAATTTTTATACTTTAAAATTTATTATAGCAACTATTAGATAAAATCATTTAATAAAATTTACATAAGGTATAATAATGAAATTATTCAAGACCACAACAATATTTTTAATAGTATTATTGGCATTTAGTGCATGTTCTTCAAAGAAGCAACCGCAAGAGTATAATAAACCAGCAATGTACTGGTACAATAAAATGATAAACCAAATAACAAGTTATCGTTTAGATGATGCAGATGATACATATATATCACTTGAAAGTGAACATAAAAACTCACCACTTGTTCCAACAGCTTTGATGTTAATAGCTCAAGCACATATGGATGAAGAAGAGTATCAAATGGCAAATTTCTATTTTGATGAATATATTAGAAAATATGCATATAGCAAAAATATTGATTATATAAGATATTTAAAAATTAAAGCAAATTTTATGGCATTTAGAAATCAGTTTAGAGAGCAAGAACTTGTAACAAAAACAATTCAAGAGATTGAAAAGTATATGGTTAGTTTTCCAAATTCACCATATATACATCTAGTGCAAACAATGTATGCAAGACTTTATATGTCAAAAGCGCTATTTGACAATGAGATTGCTGAACTTTATGCAAGAACTGGTAAACCAAAAGCAGCAGAGTTTTATAAACAAAGAGTTGAAGCAAACTGGATTAGTCCAAAAGATATAAGTCCAGCTCATGTACCAATATATAAAAGAGCATTTGAAGGAAATATATTTGGTAGTGATACTGAAAAAGTTAGATACGAAGAGCCTAAAAAACCTTGGTATAAATCAATATTTTAATTATAGGAGAATTATTTGGAATTAAACAATTATGATCAATTTCCTACACAATTACCTTTAGTGGTAGAAGATGAGATATTTTTATATCCATTTATGATTGCACCACTATTTTTAAGTGATAATGCAAATTTAGAATCAATTCAGTATGCAATAGATAACAATACTTTAGTATTTGTTACAGTTAGCAAAGAGGGTAAAGACAACTCAACCATAGAAGAAGATTCTTTCTATGATGTTGGTGTTGTTGGAAATATCATGAGAAAAGTTACACTTCCTGATGGAAGAATAAAAGTACTTTTCCAAGGATTAGAAAAAGCAAAAGTTCAAAGTTTTGCAAATGGTGTTCCAAATATGGTTTTGGTTGATATTATTAAACCAATAATTACTAATGATAAAAAAATAAATGCACTAATAGTTGTATTAAGAAACTCTATTAAAAAATTATCAAAACTTAACAATAAATTTCCAGTAGATTTAGTAAAAACTATCGAAGAGAATTCTGATCCAGTAAGAATACTTGATCTTATCTCATCAGTTTTACAACTAAGCAAAAAAAATGCCTATAAACTATTTAAAGAAGATGATGTTGAAACAAGATTAATTCAATTAATCGAGATAGTTAAAGAAGATATAGAAAACTTTGAGATTCAAAAAAATATTACTGCAAAAGTAAACTCTAAAATAGAAAAACACCAAAAAGACTATTTTCTAAAAGAGCAAATAAAAGCTATCCATAAAGAATTAGGTACTGATAATCAAAAAGATAAAGAGATAGCTTCATATAAAAAGAAATTAAAGAAATTAAAACCTTTTATGCCAAAAGATGGTTATAAAGAAACAAAAGCCCAAATATCAAAACTAGCTAGAATGAGTAGTGATTCTCCTGATGCGTCACTTCTTCAAACATATGTTGAACAAGTTTTAGATATACCTTTTGGGAAAATGGCAAATAATCCAATCGATATAAATGAAGTTGAAGATCAATTAAATAAAGATCACTATTCATTGGAAAAAGCAAAAGATAGAATTGTAGAATTTTTTGCAGTAAAACAAATGCTTCAAAATAGAGATATCAAAGACCTAAAGGCTAAAGGTACAGTTTTATGTTTTGTAGGACCTCCAGGAGTTGGTAAAACTTCACTAGCAAACTCTATATCAAAAGCACTTCATAGACCTCTTTGCAGAATCGCACTTGGCGGTATGGAAGATGTAAATGAATTAAGAGGACATAGAAGAACTTATGTAGGAGCTATGCCAGGAAGGTTAGTAACAGGACTTATTGATGCAAAAAAGATGAACCCTGTAATTGTTTTGGATGAGATTGACAAAATTGGAGCAAACCATAAGGGTGATCCAACTGCAGTGATGCTTGAGATTTTAGATCCAGAACAAAATCATGAGTTTAGAGATTTATATCTAAATTTTCATATTGATCTTAGTAGTTGTATATTTGTAGCAACGGCAAATGATGCAAGAAATATCCCTGCACCACTAAGAGATCGTATGGAGTTTATACAAATAAACTCATATACTCCAAATGAAAAATATCATATTGCTAAAAACTATTTAATCCCACAAGAGTTAGTAAAACATGGATTGAAAAAATCTGAGTTAAATATTACTAAAACTACTTTAGAGATGATTATTGAAAACTATACAAGAGAAGCTGGTGTTAGAAATCTAAGACGAACACTTGCTAAAATATTTAGAAAAGTGGTAAAACAATTTTTAGCAAATGATGAATTAAAAAAAGTATCAATTACTACAAAAAATATCAAAGACTATTTAGAACAACCTATTTTTGAGATAGATCCAGCTGATAAAAAAGATCAAGTTGGTATTGCCAATGGTTTAGCTTGGACTAGTGTTGGTGGAGATGTATTAAAAATTGAAGCTGCAAAGATTAGAGGAAAAGGAAGTTTAAATCTAACTGGAAATCTAGGTGCAGTTATGAAAGAATCAGCTCAAATATCAAATAGTGTTGTAAAACTTCTAATTGATAATAAAAAATTAAAAATATCTCAAGATTTAGTACCACAAACAAGTAAAGAGATTGAAGATAATATTATTCCTGAAATTAGTGAAGTCTATAAAAGATATGATATTCATCTTCATATCCCAGAAGGTGCAACACCAAAAGATGGTCCAAGTGCAGGTATAACTATGGCACTTGCAATTGCATCACTTTTAAGTAATCGCAAGATTAAATCTGATATTGCTATGACAGGTGAACTTACACTAAGTGGAAAAGTTTTACCAATTGGTGGATTAAAAGAAAAATTAATTGCTGCATTTAAAGCAAAAATGACTAAAGTATTAATTCCTGCTAAAAATTTCAAAAGAGATCTTGATGACATACCTAATGAAGTGAAAGACTCTCTTGAAATAGTTGCAGTAGATACAATTGAAGATGTATTAAAACAGGCATTAGTATGAAACATACCAGAGACGGTGCAAAAGTAAATCGTCTCTTCACTCTTGCTACTATTTTAGTTATGGCTATAGTTATGAGCTTATATGTTGCACTCTTAGATGAAGTAAGTAAGCCTTCTGTTGAAATAATAAAAAAATAAAAGGTAGAAATTTATTATATGTATAAAACAAAATATATAACTCTTACAAATATCACTATAGCTATCACTGTTATCATGTATATAATTCAAATAAATATGCAATATGGTACAGCTAAACTTGGACTTAATAATTTATTTCTAGATTATGGTTTATGGTATCAGCCACTCTCCACTATGTTTGCACATGGTGGAGAGATGCATCTACTTATGAATATGTTTGTCTTATATCAATTTGGAAATATGATAGAACAATACAGAGGAAAGATATATTTTCTTATACTTTATTTTATTGGTGGAGTTTTAACATCACTACTTAGTTTTGCATTTATGTATTATTTTGGTCTAAATCATAATCTTGTAGGAGCATCTGGAGCTATTTGTGTACTTATGGGATATATAGCTTTAATAGATAAAAGTCAAAGAGGTGGAATTACCACTTGGATAATATTAATATCTCTAGCACCACTAATCATAGGCTTACCAATAGCATGGTACGCTCACTTTATTGGATTTGCTATAGGTTTTATAATAGGATTGATCAAAAAATAAGGTTTAATATATTTTTCTGGTGCTTAAATAATTACTTTATCTTATAATTACTT
>CAZAOJ010000053.1:0-11689 GCA_964486745.1 uncultured Arcobacteraceae bacterium | reverse complement strand
AATAAGTGGTGTCCACCAGCCCATAAATAAACAAACATTAATCCCCAGAAAGCAAGAACAGATAATTTGTATGAAAATACATTTTGACCTGATTCTTTTGGTAAGAAGTAGTAAATCATTGCAATAATTGGTGTAGTAAATACAAATGCAACAGCATTATGTCCGTACCACCATTGTACTAGTGCATCATTTGTACCAGAATACATAGAAACTGAATGTAAAAATGAACCATAACCAGATACTAATGCAGTTGGAACTTCCATATTATTAAATAGGTATAACATTGCAATAGCAACAAAACACGCTATATAATACCATATAGATACATATAAAGTTCTCTCTCTTCTAATTCCAATTAAACCAAAAATAGAGATACCCCATAGTACCCACCATACAACCACAAGTAAATCTAATGGCCACTCTAATTCTGCATACTCTTTTGACGTAGTGAAACCTGTAATTAAAGTAACAACTGCTAAAAGAATTGTAATGAAATATAACCAAAAGTGTAGTTTAGCTACACCTTGTAAAAATCCAGATTCCTTTAAAGAAACCTTTAATACTCTCTGTCCTACATAATACCATGTAGCAAAGATACCACTAAGAGTAAAACCAAACGCCACACCATTTGTGTGTAAAGGTCGTAATCTACCGAAAGTACCATATTCACCAGCTAAGTTACTTAGACTAGGGAATGCGAGTTGAAACGCTAGTATAACACCAACTGTCATACCAATAATACCAAACAGAATTGTCGCAAATGTAAAAGCTTTAGCAACTGAATAATCGTATTCAATTTTTGCACTGTTTTGCATCAATCTCCTCCTAAAATTTAAAATAAAGTCACATAATCGTCACTTATCGAACAAATCTTACATAAAATCTTATAAATTTAAGCTTAAAAACTTAATGCTTTTTTTAAGGTTAGTTAAAGTTAACGGAAATTTTTAAGTGCAATCTTCATATCACGCTCTTGTGATTTTCTTTTTAAATCTTCTCTTTTATCATAAAGCTTTTTACCTTGTGCTGTTGCAATTTGAAGTTTTAATTTATTTTTATTATTAAAATATAATTTTATTGGTACTATAGCAATACCATCTTTAGAAACTTTTTCAAATAACTTTTCTATTTGATCTTTATGTAAAAGTAATTTTCTTTCACGTCTTTCATCTGGTCTATAACTTGCATGTGCTGTATCAAGATGTGAGATATGGGCGTTGAACCAAAATACTTCACCTTTTATTATTCTTATAAATGAATCTTTTATATTTATTCTTCCAGCACGTATTGCTTTTACTTCACTTCCTTTAAATACAACTCCTGCTTCATATGTATCTAAAATAATAAAATCATGGTAGGCCTTTTTATTTAAAAAAGATTTTGGTTTTGAACTTATTTTATTTTTTGCCATTAACTTTCCTTATGATTTATTTTAAAAAATGAGCTGCCACTACCACTAAAAAAATAGTTTTTAAAATTTTTCTGTTGTGTTACTTTTTGTAATTCTTGATTTATATCAATTGCTGGTTCATATAAATCATTGGCTTCATCTATCTTATAGTTTCTAAATATATCCATACTTTTCATATTAAAAAGTGTCACTTTTTCTTCATTTGTAATTTGTTTATAAAATTTTGTTCTAAAACTGTTAAATACCGCTTGTGTATCACATTTAGTATTGGGAGTATAAACTTCTATATCTAAAATTTCTTCATCAAACTTTTCTACAATCTCACCTATTCCACTTACATTTGCACTATCGTACTCATAAACAAAAAATGGTACATCAGCACCTACTTGTTCTGCGATACTTGATAATTCATCTTTTGTAAGATTAAGGTTTATATATTCATTACACATCAATAAAAATGTAGCTGCATCACTACTTCCCCCACCAAGTCCAGCAAATTCTGGTATATGTTTTTCTACTTCTACACTATATATTTTAAAAAACTCTTCAACTTGTTGATAACTTTGTACTAAGATATCATATACCTTATATATAGTATTAGATTTAAGATCACATCCAAAATCACCTTTTAAAGTAAATTGCTCGGGATTAGTTTGTTTAAAATTTATAATATCGTATAAACTATGTACCCTACAAAACCTTGAGGCTAATTCATGATAATTATCTCTTTTATTTGCAATTTTTAAAAATATATTTACTTTTGCATAGGCTTTTTTAGTGTACATCTGTATCTCTTTGTATTTTATTTAAACTATATGTAACGACACCCTCTTCTATTTTAATAATAGAAAAAAACTTTTCAAAAACTAATAAATATTCCCCATCATTTTTATTCTCTAAATAATTTATATCTATCTTTTTACCTAAATCTATCCACTGCTCATCACCAGTATATATATTTTGTTCAAGATTTAAGTATTGCAAAGGATCCAATGCTTTCTCATTATCAAAAATAAATTTACCTTCATTTAATCGTTTTAAAGAGCTAAGTGTTCCTTTAGAATTTAATTTTTCTAATAATATTTGAGCTAAACTTCTTATATATGCACCTTCACTCACTGTAGCTTCAAAACTTATAAATGGATGACTATAATTTAATAATTTTATATTATACACTTGCATAATAGATTTTTTCATCTGAACATCTACACCATTTCTGGCTAAATTATAAGCTCTTTGTCCATCAATCTTCTTTGCACTGTATTTTGGAGGTAAATACTCTATACTACCATGCAACTCTTCTATACTATTTTGTATATTTTCTATATTTAATTTTTTCGGATTTTTATCTAATATTGTTATATTTTCATTATCCAATGAATCACTATGTACCCCTAACCATATTGTTGCAGTATATGTTTTTGGAGTTTTATTTAGATAATTAAATAACTTTGTATATTGATCAAATGCAACTATCAAGCAGCCACTAGCAAAGGGATCAAGAGTTCCAGAAAAACCTGCTTTTTTTTGTTTATATTTTCTTTTTATTTTACGAAGATAAAAATTCGAACTTGTACCTATAGGTTTATTTACTACAAATAATCTATTTTTCAATCAAATTTTCTCCACAAATGATGATAAAATATCTCTTTTTGATCCACCAAAATTTATTTTTAATTTTAAATCTTTTCCAGCTTTTTGTACAGCTTCAACTCTCCCCATGCCGAATATTTTGTGTTTTATTAAATCACCTTTTTTAAATGAATTATTTTTTTCAATTGTAAGGCTTCCTTTTACAAGTCCAGATTCAGTAAGAAATCTACTTTTTACAAGATTTGCTCTTTTACCTTTATAAAATCTACTATGAGCAAAACTCAAAGTTAAATTATCTTTTGCTCTTGTAAATGCAACATATCCAAGACGTCTTTCCTCTTCAGTATCACTACCATCTGAAACAATTGGGAAAAAACCTTCTTCCATACCTATAATAAAAAGATGCTTATATTCTAAGCCTTTTGCAGCATGAATACTCATCATAGAAACAGCCTCATTACTTAGCTTATCTTGCTCTGATTCTAAAGCTATTTCATTTAAAAAGTCTTCAAGTCCTAGATGTGGATTTTGAACAAAATAATCTCTAATAAATCCATAAAACTCATCTATATTTGCGATTCTTTCAATCCCATCTATTGCTTTTTCATAAGATTCTTTAAAATCAAATGTTTCTTCAAAAGTATCTAAAAATCTCATTTTAGATTCACTTAACATATCTTTTAGATCCATTATTGAAGCTACAAATACTTTTAATGTTCTTGCATTCTTTTTACCAACCAATGCAGTTAATTGATCCGGTGTATAAGACTCAAGCATATTAAAAATTGGTATATTTTTAAGTTCAGATTCCTTATCTAGTTTTTCAATTGTAGTTTTACCAATACCACGTTTTGGTTTATTTATAATTCTTTTTAATGAAAAATTATCATTTTTATTTGTAATAATTCTAAAATAAGCTATTAAATCTTTAATTTCTGCTCTCTCATAAAACTTCATTCCACCAACGAGTTTATATCTAATCCCATTTTTACTAAAACCATCTTCAAGTGAACGACTTAGTGCATTTACTCTAAATAGTATTGCAATATCTTTTGCACTTTCGCCTTCAAGTATTAGTTGTTTTATATCTTCACATATTTTTCTTGTTTCATCATTCTCATCACTAGATTCATATATCTTTATTGGTGAGCCTTCACCTCTGGTTGCTATTAATTTTTTACCTAATCTATCGCGATTATGTTCAATTAATTCATTTGCATGTTTTAATATTTTTTGTGTTGATCTATAATTTTCTTCAAGTTTTACAACATTTGTATTTTCAAAATTTTTACTAAAATTTAAAATATTTTTTATTGTAGCACCTCTCCATCCGTAAATAGATTGATCATCATCACCAACTACACAAAGGTTTGTATGAGATGTACATAGTTTTAATAAGAGCTTATATTGTAGTTCATTTGTATCTTGATACTCATCTACCATTATATACTGGTATTTTTCACTTGTTTGTTTAGCCAACTGTTCATTTTTTTCTAAAATTTTATAAGGTAATAATAATAAATCATCAAAATCAACAAGGTTATTTTGTAAAATATACTCTTCGTATTTCATATATACATCTGCAATTTGAGAATAATATTGATTTTGTGCCGTTGCTTTTGCTTCAAGAGGATTTACAAGAGAGTTTTTATATTTTGAAATTTCAGAAGCTAAAACTGAAGTTGTAATCTCTTTATCTATTGATCTTAAAATCCTTCTTTTATCATCTGTATCAATAATAACAAAATTATTTTTTCTCCCTAACTCTTGCATATGAAACTTTAAAAATAATAATCCAAACTTATGAAATGTACAAAGTAAAGGAGGATGAGTAATCTCGTCAAGCAAGGCAAATGCACGTTCTCTCATCTCTGTTGCTGCTTTATTTGTAAAAGTAAGAGTCAATATTGAAGAAGGATCTATACCAATTGATATAAGATAAGCTACTCTTGCAGTTATAGTTTTTGTTTTTCCACTACCAGCCCCTGCTAGTATTAATAATGCACCATCTATATGCGAAGCTGCTGCTTGTTGCGAAGGATTTAATCCAGATAAAATTTTATTATGTGACATTTATTAGTTCCTTAGTATACTATTATTATATCATAAAATTGATAATATTATACTTTTTGCTTATATTAATTGCTTTTTTTATAAATAAATGTTATTATACTGATAACAAAACATAAAGTGAGAATATATAATGATAACAGATTTCGCAAAAATTGGTACTTTTTTATCAGTCGTAAGAGAAAAATCATTTTCGAAAGCATCGGCTAAATTAGGTATATCACAACCTGCAGTTACTCAACAAATCAAATTTATTGAAGATTATTTAGAAGCAAAAATTGTTGATCGTAAAAAAAATGGTATTAGATTAACTAAAGAAGGTGAACAATTATTGGCAATTGCTACTAAACTTGAAAAAGCAATAAATATCGCTGAAAAAGATTTATTAAAAATAGTTAATAAAGATATTACATTTATTTTTAGTGCTTCATTTGTTATTGGTAACTATTTATTACCTACATTCTTAAATGATATTAAAGAAAAAATCAATAATGACGTAAGTGTTAATGTTGCTATATCAAAAGAAGCAATAGAACAATTAGTTGACAAGCAAGTTGATATTGCACTTATTGAAAGTCCAATATTTGAAAATGATGTTATATATAGAGAGTGGATGGAAGATGAAATTGTAATAATATCGAATCAAAAACTTCCTAGACGTGTAAAAGATGAAGACCTATTATCTTATAAATGGATTTGTAGAAATAGAGGAAGTAATACAAGACAAGTATTTAAAGATGCTTTAGACCAAGCTGGTCTTAGTGATTGTGATACTTTTAATATGATCAGTGAATCTACTTCACCAACTACAATAGTTCAAACTGTACTACATAGCTCAAAAGACGATGTTCCAACAGTTTCTATTGTTTCAAGACATGCGGTTGCTGATTTTATAAAAGCTGGAATTTTATTTGAAGCAAGATTACCAAACATTCAAATGAAAAGAAAATTATATATTGCATACCTAAAAGAAAGAAAGCACGACGCATTTATCGAAAATGTAGTTAATTACTTACTTACTATTAAACATTAAATTTTAGATACCTTTTGGTATCTAAACTGTTTAAAAAATACCCACACATATCTATCAAATCTAATCATAACTTACAAATTTTGTGTATTTAGTACACATATTATTTCACACATACAACCATAATTTTATTATAATATTCTAAAATTTATTTACAAGGATTTTAAAATGGATGCGAATACTGCATATGTAATTGATACTTTTTTTGCACTTTTCGCAATGGTATTAATCATATTTATGGTTCCGGGTTTTGCTATGCTTGAAGCAGGATTAGTTCGAACAAAAAATGTTACATCAGTACTTATGGTAAATACAATGATTTATGCTGTAGCATCAATGAGTTTTCTACTTTTTGGTTACTCTATTGCATTTGGTGGATTTGGAGCTGATGGGATGAGTCAATGGGCTGCATTTTTATTTCAAATGGCATTTGTAGGAAAAGTAATCAATATTATGAGTGGTGGAGTTAGTGAAAGAGCAAGAATTGTACCTTTAGCTATTTTTACAATAATTATAGCTTCTGTAATTTATCCACTAGTTGTAAATTGGGCATGGGGAAGTGATATGCTTGATGGTACATTTTTGGATCTGAATATGTATGATTTAGCAGGTTCTACTGTAATTCATTCAACTGGTGGTTGGGCATTATTGGCCGCAATTATTATAATAGGTGCAAGAAAAGGAAGATATCCAAAATCTGGTGGAGTAAGAGTAATACCTGCTTCAAATATCCCACTTGTTACTCTTGGTGCATTTTTATTATGGATTGGTTGGTTTGGATTTAATGGTGGAAGTGTTGGATCAATATCTTCAAAAGAAAATGCTGATGCTGTTGCACTTACGATTATGAATACAAACACAGCAGGACTAAGTGGTGCTATTATTGTTGGGCTTATGATGTATTTAAAATATAAAAAACTAGATATTACAATGGTTTTAAATGGGGCTTTAGGTGGATTGGTTGCAATTACTGCTGGGCCTGACCTATACAATATTTATCAACCAATATTAATTGGTGCAATTGGTGGAGTTTTAGTTGTTTATGGTGTTCCATTTTTTGATAAATTAAGATTAGATGATCCAGTGGGAGCATTATCTGTGCACCTTGTAAATGGTATTTGGGGAACACTAGCAGTTGGTATATTTGCATCAGATCCACAAAATGGAATTACTATGATGGGACAAATTAAAGGTATAGTTGTAGTTGCTTTATTTGCTTTTATTAGTTCTTATATTATACTTTTTATTATAAATAAATTAGTACCAGTAAGAGCAAGTAATGATGAAGAGAGTCAAGGTTTAGATGTTGAAGAGTGTGGTGTAGAAGCCTATCCAGAATTTAAACGAGCATTTTAATTAATAAAAGGAAAAAAAGATGAAAAAAATTGAAGTTGTTATAAAACCATTTAAATTAGAAGATGTAAAAGATGCCCTAACAGATATGGGAATTACAGGTATGACTATAAGTGATGTAAAAGGTTATGGAAGACAACAAGGTCACTCAGAACTATATAGAGGTGCAGAGTATATTGTTGATTTTTTACCAAAAATTAAAATTGAACTGGTGGTTGAAGGATCTCAAGTTGATGAAGTAATTCAAACTATTATTGAGTCTGCAAAAACTGGTAAAATAGGTGATGGAAAAATATTTGTTACTCCGGTTGAAAGAACTATAAGAATTAGAACTGGCGAAGAGGATGAAGAAGCAATTTAGTAGAGTTTAACTCTACTAATTTAGACTTTTTTATCACTTAAGGGCAGAATTATCTCAAATTCTGCTCCAGTATAATAGTTATATTTGTACTCATATCTCACATTCTTTACATCTATAGAACCATTCATGCCATCTACAATTAAACTATATGTCATATGTAAACCTAATCCTGTACCTTGGTTTTGATCTTTTGTTGTAAAATATGGTTCAAATATTCTAGATAGAATATTCTCATTAATACCTTTTGCATTATCTTTTATTTTGATAATTACATTATTATTCTCTTTTTTCGTTGTAATAAATACTAATCTATCATCATTTATATTTTCAACTAAAGCATCTTTAGCATTATTAAAAATATTTATAAAACATTGTACAAGTTCATTTTTATATCCATTTATTTGAATATCATCTTCTAAATTTAACACTATTTGTATATGCTCTTTATTGATTGTACCTGCTACCAAATTTAAAAAGCTATCAATAGATTCTTTTAAATTAAATATTTGTTTTTCTCTATCACCTTTAATAAAGTTTCTAAAATCATCTATAGTTCTTGACAGATATTGTGCATTATCATTTATAAGATCACAAGTTTTAATAAGTTGATCTTCATCTAATATATTCAATTGTTTTTCTAATTTTACACTTGTTGAAGCCATAGTAATTGCAGATAGTGGTTGTCTCCATTGATGTGCAATATTACCTATCATCTCACCCATAGATGCTAATTTTTCTTGTTCTAGTAATAACTTTTCTTGTTCAATCAATTGATTTGTATACTGATTAATTGTATTATCTATTTTATATGAAATATACATAGCAATTAAAATAACCAATATAGTAAAAAACACTATCCATGATATTGAATTTTTTATTGTATTAATAGTATATGATTTAACATTCTTTTCTATATTTGCTGTTTGAATTTCTAAATCATCATAATAGAACCCGCTTGAAATTATCCAATTCCAATCTTTTTGCCAATAAAAATACTCTAATTTAGGTTTTACTTTATTTTCATTTATATCTTTATACCAATATTCAAGATATGTTTCCTGATTTTTTCTTAAATCTTTCAAACACTGTTTATAATATTCAATCCCTTTTGCATCTTTTAAATTATCACTAATATTTTTATTAATACTTGTTAAATTATTATTATCTAATAAAACTGTTGCAAAGTTATCACCACCATTTATATTGTGAAGTTGTAAAATAGACATATAATTATTTGAGTTTTTAGATAAATTATCAACTCTTTGTAATATTAATTTCTGTAATTGTTTTTTTACAATATCTAGATACTCACCTGTACCTATTACAATATTTAAAGGTTTAAATAATACTGCAGCATTTAATTTTGGATATTCATGTTTTGTGTCATTTGGTTTATTGAAATATACTTTAAAGAAACCAATTCTACCATCTTTTATTGCATCATTTCGTAATTCTACTAATTTATTACCATGAGTATCATGAAAGTTTGTCATATCTTTTCCAATAAACTTTTTTATTTTATGTCCAAGTATTTTATTATCAACATAATCAGAAATAAAATAAAATCCTCTATCATTATTAAAAGTAATTGGATCTAAATAACCTACAATAAGTTTTCTCATCTCCTGTTTAGAAAGTTTATTTTTATAAGTATCATAAGTATGTTGTGCAATTTTATAAGCAATTTCGATACGCTCTTGTAAGTTTTTTTTTAATATAGTATCTAAACGATTTTTTTGAAAATCAATCGCATTATTGATAAGCTGTACATTTTTATATATTAACTTTTTATGTTCTTCAAGATAATTTGCTTTTTTATTATAAATATCTTTTTGCATATGTGTTTTAAAAATACCTATATTGTAATATGTAATAATAGATACAACGAATATTATTGATATAATAACTAACGATAATATAGGAAATAAAAATCGTTTATTATTCTGTAGCCTATTTTTCACAATAAAACCTTCATACATATATAGTATAGCTTTACAATACTATATCACAATAATATTAAGATTACAATTTAGTGAAGAAACACATAATATAAAATAATTTTATGATAACACAAATATAACATATCATAAAAAATTATAATATTTTAAACAAAAAGTTATATAATTTTAGTTACATTATCATTACAGTTTATAAAAAGGTACAAATAAATGCTAAATAATTTTTTATTAAGTGGATTTGTTTTTGAAGAAAATAATTTTGATTTAAAGTATAAATACATTTTAGTAAATATCTTATTATTATGTAATGCAGTTTTTGTATTTCTAGCATCAATATTAAGATTTTATCAAGATAATATATTACAAGGTTCTATTGATATTATATATACAAGTATAGCTATTAGTATAATAATTCTTCTAAGAAAATATAAAAATTTATTTGATTTACTTGTTAAATTCTCAATATTATTTTCCCTAATTATAGTATCAATTTCTTATTATAATATGTATGATAGTATTGGAGTAAGTTGGTTTATAATTTTATTATTTAGTACAATATTTTTATTAAATTATGAATATAATGTTATAACATTTATTGCAGTATTGTCTATCATTATCTATATTACATATATAAAAAATGATCTTTATTATGATTTCTTCTTTACTATCTTGCCTTTATTAATTGGATTTAATTTTATGATGTTTTATAAAAAAGTGTATGACAATAAAAATACTATGCTATTAAATCTAAATAATAAACTTTCAATTAATTCTTCTAAATTAGAAAATTCTTTAGATATGATTAGCAAACATGTTAACTATTCAAAAACAGATTTAAATGGTGTAATAACTGAAGTAAGTGATATGTTTTGTGAAGTATCAAAATTTACTAAAGATGAATTAATAGGACAACAACACAATATTACTCGTCATCCAGATATGCCAGCTCATATATTTAAAAATATGTGGGATACTATTCAAAAAGGTAAAACATGGAAAGGCAAAATTAAAAATAAAACAAAAGATGGTGAATTTTATTGGACTGATTGTGTTATAAATCCAAAATTTGACAAAAATAAAAAAATAATAGGCTATATGGCAGTACGCCATAATACAACAGCTCAAGAGGAATTAAAAGATTTAGTAATAAACTTAGAATCATTAGTACAAAATAAAATAGATCAAAATAATGCAAAAGAATTAATACTATTTGATCAAGCAAAAAAAGTACAATTAGGAGAGATGATAGGGAATATTGCCCATCAATGGAAACAGCCACTTAGTATAATTTCAACTTTAGCTTCAACAATAAATATAAGTCAAGAATGTGGAACATTGGATGATAAAAAAATAAAAGATAATATGAATACTATATTATTCCAGACAAATTATTTATCTGATACTATTGATATATTTAAGAACTTCCTAAAAGAGGACAAAAAGAAACAAGAAGTCATTATTCAAGAAAGAATATCAATATCTGCTACAATAGTTGAACCAATAATGAAAGATTATGGAATTGATCTTCAAAATAATGTAAATTATTTAAATCCTATTAATATGAAAATAATAGCAGGAGAACTTACTGAAGTACTAGTAAATATAATAAATAATTCAAAAGATGCATTATTGGAAAATAATATAAAAAATCCATGGATTAAAATAAGTCTAGATTCAGATGATCATAAAGTAATAATTATCATTGAAGATAATGCAGGTGGAATACCAAAAGAAATTTTACCAAAAATATTTGATCCATATTTTACTACAAAAAGTGATGAAAATGGTACAGGTATAGGGTTATATATGAGTCAAAGAATTATAAAAGAAAGCCTAAATGGTAAATTATATGCAAAAAACACTATAAATGGTGCGTGCTTTTTTATTGAATTACCAATCTTATAATTTTATTT
>CAZAOJ010000052.1:0-11923 GCA_964486745.1 uncultured Arcobacteraceae bacterium | reverse complement strand
ATATCGTGTAACTCTTTAAATAGATATGCCTCTACAATATCTTCTATATATCTTTGCATAGGTGCTACAAGTACAGCAATATTTTCTTCCATAAATGGCCATATATACTCTTTGTCACTTTGTACAATTACACAATCAACCCACTCTTTGATTTGTGTTCTATCATCATAAAATTCACATCTTTGCATTCTTCCTTCACTCATTTCTAGTAAAGCCCAAGCTTTTACCTCTTCGAGTGGAGTTAATTTTGCTTCTTCGACATCTTTTTGATCAACAGGTATTAGTAGTAACATATAATTTTATCCTTTAATTAGTACAACTATTATATAATCTTTTTTTTAAAAAAGGATTATAAATATGGATTTGATGTATTATGTTGATAGAGGAGGAGTGATTGTACTCATTTTGATAGGATTAAATATCATAGGATATACCGTTATGCTTATGAAGTTTTTTCAACTTACATTTATAAAATCAAAAAAATCAAAAATTATTGCTAATACACTTAATATGTTAGAAAAATCAAATCCAAAATTTAAAGATCAGATATTACAGAATTCATTAGATACTCAAATAAAATCTCTTGAATCAGGGCTTAATTTTGTAAAAATCATTGCAAATATTTCTCCATTGCTTGGTTTGTTAGGAACTGTAGTAGGAGTACTTAGTGCATTTGATTCAATTGCAAAAAATGGTCTTGGACAAAGTTCCTTATTTGCAAATGGAATCTCTGTAGCTCTTATTACAACTATAGCTGGTTTAATTGTTGCAATTCCTCACCTTATGGGATATAACTATTTTATAGGCAAAATTGATAAAATTGAGCTAGATATTACAAATGAGGTTTTACAAAAAGTATAATATGAAAAGAAGAGAAACTCTAAGTGCCGATCTAACACCACTTATTGATGTGGTTTTTATACTATTGATATTTTTTATAGTTAGCTCTGTATTTAAAAAAGAGGAGCTAGCTTTGGCTCTTAATCTTCCAAGTTCAGATGCAAAAGAGGTTGAAGTAGAGATAAAACAATTATCTATTGAGCTTTCAAAAGATCAATTAGCATATATGGGTAAAAAACTAAGTTTTGATGAGTTTGATACAGCTTTGTCAAAAGTGAAAAATAATAAAAAAGATATAATAGTGAGAATAGATAAAGATGTACCATATAACAGGGTTGTAAAAGTACTTGATATATTACAAAAATATAATTTAAATAATTTAGCACTGGTTACAAAGGAGTAGTTTGAGAGCTTTATGTATAAGTGCAATAGCATCAAATCAGGGTAAAACCATACTAACAACTGCTCTTTTGCACTATTTTAAAAATAATGTAAGAGCTTTTAAAATAGGACCAGATTATATAGATCCTCAATTTCATGCAAAAGTAAGTAAAAATCCAAGTATAAATCTTGATACATATATGATGAATAAAAAACAGGTAAAATGGCTTTTTAATCACTACAGTGATCAAAAAATCTCTATATGTGAAGGGGTGATGGGTTTTTATGACGGCTTAAACAAAGGTTGCAGTGCCTATGATGTAACTAAACTTCTAAAAATACCTACAGTTTTGATTTTGGATGGAGCTGGAAGTTATATAACTGTAAGTGCAGTTTTAAAAGGGTTAAAAAGCTATAAAAAAAATAATACTATTAAAGCTGTAGTATTAAATAATCTCTCATCTCAATCACATTATGAGCTTATAAAAAAACAGATTGAAAAAGATTTTGATGATATTAGTGTATGTGGGTGGATTGAAAAAAATCTTGAATCTCTAAAAGGTACACATCTTGGGCTTGATCTGGATGATATAAATAAATTGGAGTTTATAACTATAGAGGTTTTAAAACATATAGATATTGATTTGATTAAAAAAATCTCAAAAATAAAAAAACAAAAAAACAAAAAATATCCATTTAAAAAAATAGAAAGAAATGATAAAAAACTAGCAATAGTGTATGATAGTAATTTCTCATTTTTATATTGGGATAACTATATATTTTTAAAGCAGATTTTCAAAAGTATAGTTTTGGTTGATTCTACAAAAGATGAAGTTATCCCCCAAGATTGCAACAGTGTGTATATTTGTGGTGGATATGTAGAAACAACAAAAGCATATGATAAAATAAAAAACTCAAACAGTTTTAAAAGCTCACTTATTCAACACTCTTTGAATAAAGATAAAAAAATCTATGCAGAGTGTGCAGGATTGCTTTATCTTGGCAAAGAGGTACAAAACAAACCAATGAGTGGGATTTTGGATGTAGAATTTATACTTCAAGAGAGATTTGCAAGACTTGGATATTATATCAATGAACAAAACATCAAAGGGCATAGTTTTCACTATACTGTGCCAGTTGATTATAGTAAAGGTTTTGATATACTAAGTAAAACAAAAAATGGCAATGGAAAAGTTGGATCTTGGAGCAATGAGAGTAAAAATGTATTTGGTACATATTTGCATACAATGTTTAGAAACAATACAGCTTTGGTAAAAAAATATTTAATATAAAGAGGTAAAATGGTTAATAATATAGTTGGAACAAACGATTTTATAGAGTATCTAAGAGGTAAAAGTGCTACATTTATGTTGGCTTTAAGCAACAGTGACACTGCAAATATAGAAGGTATAACACAAGCTGGAATTCCTGGTATGCTTCATCTTACACCAATACTTGATAGCGAGTTTATGTGTACAGGGCAAGTTAGAAGTTTAAAAGATATAGCAAAAACTCCAAAAGGTGTACCAACTCCAGCATTAATGAGTAGGGCAGTGCATCTTTTAAAACCTTTTTCAAATATACAATTATTGGATTTGGGATTACAAATCAAGCCAAAAGTTGATTATTTTAAAATATATGATTTTGATATAAAACCATCAAATGCTATAGATAAACAAGCAAACATACCAGCACTTGAGCTTTTTGAAAAAGGGATAAAATTTGGTCAAGATTATGAGTGTAAAGATGATTATATAATACTTGCTGAATCTGTACCAAGTGGAACAACAACAGCAAGTGCAACTGCTATGGCATTGGGATATGATGTAGTAGGTAAGTTTAGCAGTAGTTTTAAAAATGTACCAAATGATATAAGAGCTATTACTATTCAAAAAGCACTTGACAATCTAAGCAGCGATGATGATCTGTTTGCTATATTGTCAAAAGTGAGTGATAATATGCTTATATTTAATGCAGGATTTATACTTGGTCTTAATAATAAAATTCCATTAGTTCTTGCAGGTGGAACACAAATGGCCTGTGTACTGTTAGTAGTAAACTCTATACTAAAAACTATGGGTGGTACTATTGATACATCAAATCTGGCATTGTGTACAACCTCTTGGGTTGCAAATGATGAAAACTCAGATATAAAAGCACTTTTGGAAATGCTTGATTTTAAAATCAATGCTTACTATAGTGATTTTGATTTTTCATTATCAAATCATCCAGCTTTAAAACTGTATGATCAGGGTGAAGCAAAAGAGGGCGTAGGAGCTGGAGCTGCTTTGATGTACGGATTACTTAATGGTTTAAGCAAAGAGCAGATAACTTCAAAAGTTGAAAGTTTTTTAGTATAGATGAAAATATTTGTATTTGGTGGACAAAAATCTGGAAAAACATCTTATGCAATGAGGTGTGCACTATCTTTGGCAAAAAACAAAAAGCCAATATATATAGCAACATATGATAACAGTTATGATGATAAATCTATGCAAAAAAGGGTGAAGAAACATATATATGAGAGAAAAGGGAAGTTTAGAACTGTTGAAAAAACCGTTAAACTTCACAAAAGTATAAAACCAAACAACACATATATAATAGATTGTATGAGTATGTGGCTTTTAAACCATATAGATATGAAACAAAAAAAGATATTAAAACAGTTAAAAAAACTTCTTCATACAAAAGCAAATATAGTTTTTGTACTAAATGATATCTCAAGTGGAGTAATTCCAATAGATAAACTAAGTAGAAAATATGTAGATATAAGTGGATTAATTGGTCAAGAGTTGGCAAAAAACTGTGATAAAACAGTAAGGGTAGATTATGGCATACCAACAAAACTTAAATAATATTAGTCAAGCTGTAAAATTTGCTTTTAGTTATTTTACAGTTTTGCCTATAAAAACTGGCTATTTTGAAGTAAATAAAGAGTTTTATAAAACTATAGTTTTTACTTTGCCATTGATTGGTTTTGTACTTGCATTAATTGTTGTTGCTTCTTATGAGTTTGTTTTTACACATACAATTTATAGTGCTTTTATATGCTCAATATTTTATATATTTCTAACAGGGTTTTTACATCTTGAAGCTGTGGGTGATACTATTGATGGGTGGTATGCAAGTTTTGGCAAAAAAGATATATATGAAGTGATGCACGAACCTCAAATAGGTTCTATTGGAGCAGTAGCTACTTTTTGTATAGCACTTTTACAAATAGTTTCACTTATGTATTGTTTGTATGAGCAATACTATTTGGTTATATTTTTATCTTTTATTTTAAGTAGGTTTGGCGTATATTTTTCGTTGATATTTGATTTTCATAAAAAAAGTGTTTTTATAAATGAGATGAAAAATGCTATAACATTTAGTACTATATTAAAAATTGTATTTTTCCCACTTAATATAGTAGTAAATCTGATTTTAAATATATTAAAAAATCGTCTTGGGTTTTTAAATGGGGATACTTTAGGGTTTATGATAGTTATAGTTGAGATAATAGTATTAAACACAGGAATAGTGTTATGTTAGAGTTTGCTCACGGTGGAGATATAAAATCTTTTGCAAAGCAGTTAAACTGCACAGTTGATGAGATTATTGATCTATCATCAAATATAAATTTTATAAAACCAGATATAAATATAGATTTTAATAGCCTTGATATTAGTGCATATCCAAATTATGATGAGCTATATAAAGTATTGGCAAAAAATTACAATATAAATATAGAAAATATAGAGCTTTTCAATGGTGGAAGCAGTGCTATTTTTTCACTTTTTGGTTTTTTAAAAAGCAAAGGGTTGCAAAAATGCACTATTTATTCTCCTGCATATTTGGAGTATAAAAAAGCATCTAAGATATTTGATTTTCATATAAAGCAAATAAACAGATTTGAAAACATAGGTCAAATGGTATTGCCAAACTCACTTGTGATATTTGTAAACCCATCAACTCCAGATGGAACACTGTATGATATAGAAGAGTATTTGCAATACTGGAAACAAAATAATTGTATAGTGTTGATTGATGAGTCGTTTTTGGATTTTACAAATGGTGTAAGTGCTATAAAGTATCTAAATGAGTTTGATAATATTTTTATATTAAAATCATTAACAAAATTTTACAGCAGTGCAGGTATCAGACTTGGTATGATAATCTCAAACAGTACAAATATACAAAGCTTTAAATTGATTCAAAGTGCATGGAAAATATCTCAATTTGACAGTAATTATATACAAGAGGTTTTAAAAGATAAAAAGTTTAAAAATATAGCAAAATCTATAAATATTAATAATAATCTACTTTTACAAAAAGTACTAGAGGATTCAAATATATTTGAAAAAGTATATGAAAGCAAAGCAAACTATATACTTGCAAAACTAAAAAATATAGATGCAAAAACTCTACAGCAATATCTGCAAAAATATAAAATTATGATAAGGGATTGTTCAAATTTTGATTTTCTAAACAGCTCTTATGTAAGAGTTGCAGTAAAAAGTGAAAATAGTATCAAACTTTTAAAAGAGGCTTTAAGTAGTGTTGATAAACAGTAAACTTCTAAATAGATTATCCTTAATCGTATCAGTTGTGATGGTAGGATTTATGGGCTATTTGACTTTAAAAAGCTATATCTTTGTAGATACTCATCATATAGATATACAAGGAAGCACCTATGTTCATCAGGTATCTACAAAACCATATGTAAAACATATTGCTCTTAAGCTTACAGATCATTGTAAAAGTGATGCTTGTGCTATTCAAGAGCTTTTGAATTATGTAACAACAATCCCGTATAAAATCAATCCAAGTATCTCAAGAAGTCCAAAAAATACTATTAAAAATGGATATGGGGATTGTGATGATAAAAGTAATCTTTTAATCTCTATGCTTCACTCTTTGGGATATGAAGCCTATTTTGTACTTGTACCTGGACATATATTTACAATAGTAAAGCTTGATGATAAAAGGTATAGCCATTTTAAAGGACTATATGTAAATGGAACAAAGTACTATATACTTGAATCAACAGCAAAGATGTCACCTATTGGATTTCCTCTAAAATATAGTTTGGATAAAATCAAAGCTATAGTTGATCCGTTTTCAAATACAAAAGTAGATATAAAACAACTAGAATGGAAAATATAATATGAATGATATATCTATATTTGGAACAAGCAGTGATGCAGGTAAATCTACACTTACTTTTATAATTGGCAAAATATTACAAAAAAAAGGTTATAAAGTAGTGCCTTTTAAAGCCCAAAATGTATCAAATAATTCAAGTGTAGCACAAGATGGAAGTGAACTTGCTATGGCACAATATTTTCAAGCTGATGTTTTAGGAGTAAAAACTTCACATCATCTAAATCCTGTGTTGCTAAAATCTGGATTTAAAAACAGTGCAAATATGATAATAAACGGCAAATCAGTAGGAAATAAAGATGTAAGATCCTATTATAAGGATTTAAACTATTTAAAACCAATAGTTGATAAATCATACAAATATCTAAAAAAACGATACGATATTGTAATAGCTGAAGGGGCAGGAAGCCCAGTAGAGCTAAATCTTATGGATAAAGATCTCTCAAATATCTATATAGCAAAAAGATTTAATACAAAAATAATCCTTGTAGCAGATATACAAAAAGGGGGAGTTTTTGCTTCAGTATGGGGAGTTTATAATCTATTACCTAAAAAATTAAGAAAAAATGTAATAGGTGTAGTTGTAAATAAATTTTGTGGAGATAGAAGCTTGTTTGATAAGGGGATTAAAATTATTGAACAGCAGTTTAAAATCCCTGTACTTGCACTTTTGCCATATAAGAGTTTAAATATAGGTTTTGAAGATAGTGCATCTTTGCTTAATTATACTCAAAAAAGTGGTGGCAAAATCAAAATTGGGGTGATAAAGTTCCCATATATTAGTAATTATAACGATTTTGAGCCATTGATTTTGGATGATGAGGTGCAGTTGGATTTTATCACCTCTAATATACACAGCTATGATATGATAATACTGCCTGGAAGTAAAAAGGTTTTTGAAGATTTAAGATGGTTGAAAACTCAAGAGCTATTTAATCAAATACAAAACTACTCTAAACCAATTTTGGGTATTTGTGGTGGGTATGAGATGATGTTTAGAACTTTAAAAGATAAACATAAAATAGAGGATAATATAAACAGCAAAATGAAAGGGCTAGGCTTTATAGATTCTACAATCAAATTTAAAAAAACAAAAACTTTAAAAAACACTACTTATAAGCAGTTTGGTATGAGTATAAAAGGGTATGAGATACACCATGGAAAAGTAAAAGATGGGTTTAGTTGGTATGAGAAAAAAAATATAAAAGGAACTTTTTTACATGCAGTGTTTGAAAATGATAATTTTAGAACAAAACTTTTAAAACAACTAAATAAAAACTACAAAGGGTATAATTTTCAAAAATTTAAAAAACAAACTATAAATAACTATATAGATGAGATGTCAAAATATATAGATATTAATAAAGTAGTAAAGTGTTTATAAAAATAGCATTATTCGCATATGTCATCGATAGAGTTTTTGGTGAGTTTAAATTTGTAAAGCACCCTGTAGTCTTAATGGGTGAGTATATAAAATGGTTTGAGAAAAAATATTATCAAAACAGCATTGCTTCAGGGGTTGGACTTACTGTTTCGCTTATTGCTATTGTATTTACTGTAAGTTATATTTTAGAGCTTGTATTGCCTTGGTATTTACAAGCAGTAATTGCTTCAGCTGGAATAGCCAGTAAGATGCTGTATGAGAGTGTAAAAGATATTATTAAAAATCCAAAGAATATCAAATATCTTGTAAGTCGTGATACAAAAGATTTGACTCAAAGTGATATAAATAAAGCTGCAATAGAAACTTATGCAGAAAATTTAAGTGATGGGGTTATTGCTCCACTTTTTTATCTTTTGTTTTTTGGGCTTAGTGGTTTATGGGTTTATAAGGCAGTTAATACTTTGGATTCTATGGTAGGGTATAGAAATACAAAATATGAATTGTTTGGAAAATTTAGTGCAAGGCTTGATGATATACTAAATTTTATCCCATCTCGAATTTGTGCTTTTTTAATCTCTTTGTTGTTTTGGTCAAAAAAAAGTTTTCATGCTATATTTGATTTTGGTTATAAGCATGAGAGTGTAAATGCCGGATATCCAATATCTGCTATGGCAGGATCGCTGGGTATATCTCTTGGTGGTCCTACATCATATTTTGGTAAGATAAAACAAAAACCATATTTTGGAGATGGTAAAAAAAGTATAAGTATAGATGATATAAAAAAAGCTTTGAGTTTACAAATAAGGCTTGATATATTTATAGTAGTGATTTTAGGAGTTTTATATGGGATATATTGATTGGTTTGAAAAACATGCCTTAAAGCATAAAGCTATTATGCAAAAACTGACACACTTAAGTGATGATGAGGTAATGGAGTATTTTTCATGGGAAAATATGTGTAAAAATGAGGTAGATTTTTGCCCTTTATAC
This sequence comes from uncultured Arcobacteraceae bacterium, assembly GCA_964486745.1. Taxonomy (GTDB): domain Bacteria; phylum Campylobacterota; class Campylobacteria; order Campylobacterales; family Arcobacteraceae; genus JAYEFX01. Next base: position 3,183 of record CAZAOJ010000052.1, on the reverse strand, counting down.
AAAGATAATAAAAAGTGTCACGATATGGATAATCTTAACTGCTATTTGTGTGCTTGTCCAAATTTTAGATTTGATGATGAGCAAAAAGTTGTAAAAAGTAAATGTGCTATTAATTCAAAAGATGGTGTACAAAAAGATTATGGTGGTGTAGTGCATCAGGATTGTTCTGCTTGTACTGTACCACATCACACAAAGTATATAAAAGAGATATTTGATCGTGATTGGAAAACTATTATGTCTAAAGTTCCTCCAAAGAAATAGATTAGTATAATATGTCTAATTATTAAAAATTTAGGAAAAAATATGAAAAGATATATACATTGGATATTTGCAGTTATAATAACTTTTGGTTTAAGTGGTTGTTATAGTAGCAGTACAAATTCTGGTGCAGTGGGAGTGAAAAGAAAACAATTTATGATGTTATCTTCACAGCAGATAAATCAAGGTGCAAGATTAGCTTATACAAAAGTAATAACTGGAGCTAAACAAAAACATGCACTTAATAAAGATCATGCTATGGTAAATAGATTAAATAAGATTATGAGAAGACTAGTTCCTCAAACTGTTGTATTTAGACCAGATGCTGTTAATTGGAAATGGGAAGTAAACTTAATACAATCAAATCAATTAAATGCTTGGTGTATGCCAGGAGGTAAAATAGCATTTTATAGTGGTATAATCAATAGATTAAAATTAAATGATGATCAAATTGCTGCTATTATGGGACATGAAATGTCACATGCTTTAAGAGAACATTCACGCGAACGTGCTTCAAGAAACTATGCTACGCAAATGACTATAAATATTGGTGCACAACTTCTTGGCTTAGGAAGAGGAACAGCAAGTTTAGCAAATCAAGTAGCAAATGTAACATTAACTTTGCCAAACAGTAGAGAAGCGGAAAGAGAAGCTGATCGTATGGGTGTAGAATTAGCGGCTCGTGCTGGATACAATCCAAAAGAGGCTATAAAAGTATGGGAAAAGATGGCAAGATTATCAAAAAGCTCACCACCTGAAATTTTAAGTACTCATCCTATTCATGCTCATAGAATTGCAGACCTTAAACAATACAGTTCTATTGTTTGGCCCTTATATCTGCAAGCAAGAAAAAGATATAACTAAGAGTGAACTCTTAGAACAAATCTGTTCTAAGAATAGCTCCGTTACTTGCATTTGTTACAAGTGCTCTATATTGTTTTAGCCAGCTAGATTTAATCTCTTTTTTAAATGGTTTAAATGCAGCTTTTCTTTTAGCTATCTCATCATCACTTAAATTTACACTTAAGATATATTTATCTACATCGATATGGATCTCATCACCATCTTTTAGAAGTCCTATCATACCACCTTCAGCAGCTTCAGGAGATACGTGACCAATAGATGCTCCTCTTGTTGCTCCAGAGAATCTTCCATCAGTAATTAGTGCAACTTTATCACCAAGTCCCATACCCATGATAAGTGAAGTAGGGGCAAGCATCTCTTGCATACCTGGACCACCTTTTGGACCTTCATATCTAATAACTACAACATTACCAGCCTTTACTTTACCACTTGTGATTCCAAGTATAGCTTCATCTTGAGAATCAAAACAAACAGCAGTCCCTGTAAATACTCGCTCACCTGTAATACCTGCAGTTTTAATAACTGCACCTTGTTCTGCTAGGTTTCCATATAAAATAGCTAATCCACCAACTTCACTATATGGATTATCAATAGTATGAATAATTGAAGTATCTACAATCTCAGCTTGAGAAATTCTTTGTTTGATAGTTTCACCTGTAACTGTAATGTTATCTAGAAGTATATCCTCACCTCTTTTGCTCATCTCATGCATAACAGCACTAACTCCACCTGCTTTATCTATATCTTGCATATGTACAGTTGTCAATGATGGAGAGATTTTTGCAATATGTGAGACTTTTTTGCTAATAGAGTTGATATCTTTTAATTCAAAATCAACATTTGCTTCTTTTGCAATAGCCAACATATGTAAAACTGTATTAGATGAACCTCCCATAGCCATATCAACCGCAAAGGCATTTCTTACTGCATTTTCATTTAGGATATTTGTCATATTATATTTTGATTTTTCTGCATATTCCATTTTTGCAATTTCACAAATTCTTCTAGCAGCTTTTCTATACAACTCTTCTCTTGCTTTTGTAAGAGCTAGGATTGTTCCATTTCCTGGTAGTGCTATACCCATAGCTTCCATAAGTGTATTCATAGAGTTTGCTGTAAACATACCACTACAACTTCCACCACTAGGACATGCATTACACTCAATATCTGTTAATTGTTCTTCAGTAATTTCACCAGCTTCAAATTGCCCAACAGCTTCAAATGCCGTTGCTAAATCAATAGGAGTTCCATCTTTTGTGTATCCTTTTGCCATAGGTCCACCAGATACAAATACTGTAGGTACATCAACTCTTAATGCTCCCATAATCATACCTGGAACAATCTTATCACAGTTTGGTATTGCTATCATTGCATCAAGTTTATGTGCATTCATAACTGTTTCTATAGAGTTTGCAATAATCTCTCTACTTGGTAAACTAAAAAGCATCCCATCATGTCCCATAGCAATCCCATCATCAACACCAATAGTATTAAACTCAAATGGTACACATCCAGCTTTTCTTATCTCATCTTTAATAATATCACTTACTTTATCTAAAAAGAAATGTCCTGGAATAATCTCAATAAAAGAGTTCGCAACACCTATAAATGGTTTGTCAAAATCTTCATCTTTTAATCCTGTTGCTCTTAATAGAGATCTGTGAGGTGCACGGTTGTGTCCCTTTTTTACTTCATCACTTCTCATAATTATCCTTATGTTTATATCTTTAATTTATATCACGATTATACTTATATAAGCGTTTGATTTTGGTTAAATATTTGGTTTATTTTATAAATTTTAAAATTTGTGTAAAAAGCTCTTGACGAATCATAATATTTAAGCTATAATTTCACTCCAATTTAAATAATACCTTTGATTTTATATCAAAAAGCATGTGCGAGTGTGGCGGAATAGGTAGACGCGTTGGACTTAAAATCCAATTCCGGTTTCGGAGTATCGGTTCAATTCCGATCATTCGCACCACTAATTAATTATTAAAATTTATATGTAGAGAGTTGACAGAGTTGGTCGAATGTACCGGTTTTGAAAACCGGCGAGGT
>CAZAOJ010000051.1:0-12346 GCA_964486745.1 uncultured Arcobacteraceae bacterium | reverse complement strand
ATTATTTTTTATTAATTTTGGTGGAGACGTCGGGGATCGAACCCGAGTCTTAAAGAAGCTTAGATTAGCGTCTACATGTTTAGAAAGGTTGAAAAACTTCACCTAATCACAGCTCAACCTGCAAGGCAATGATTAAGCTAAGATCAAAAATGTCTCTTTTTGAAAAGATCAATTCCAAAAAGATAATCTATCTAGGGTGAACCCACAATCTCTACATAGATAGAATCTGTAGTGCAGGCCTCCATGGTCTCAACCCAATTAAGGGGAGTCCGAGTTTGTTAAACTTAGGCTACTTTAGCGTAAGCTGGAGCGTAATTTGTATTATTTGCGTCTAAAAAAAGTTGAACTTCTTAAGGTCGTTCACACCTACATGCAACTAATCCTCACTTCTCTAATCGAAGCCAAATCGTCCCCGTTTATATAAGAGCCGTATTATAGCAAAGTTTTTGTATAATATCAAGATGAATTACTTAGATATAGATTTACAACATACATGGCATCCTTATGCTTCTTTACCAATCAAAGACAAACCTTTGGCAGTAAAAAGCACATATGCCCAAACTATAGTATTGGAAGATGGAACAAAATTAGTTGATGCTATGAGTTCTTGGTGGAGTGCCATACATGGATACAATCATCCTGTATTGATAAAAGTCTTACAAAAACAAGCATCAAATATGCCACATATTATGTTTGGAGGACTTACTCACGAACCTGCTGCACTTTTATGTGAAAAACTAGCAAAACTTACAAAACTTCCAAGTGTATTTTTAGCTGACAGTGGAAGTGTAAGTGTTGAAGTTGCACTAAAAACTGCAATACTGTACCAAAAAGCAAAAAATAAAAATGTTAATAAATTTATAGCTTTAAACAATGCTTATCATGGTGATACTCTTGGTTGTATGGGAGTTTGTGACCCTATTAATTCTATGCATAGTTTATATGGAGATTATCTAAATAAAAATATATTTACCCAAATAGAAGACTTAGAACAAACAATCCACAAATACCACAATGAAGTAGCTGCAGTTATAGTAGAACCAATAGTACAAGGTGCTGGTGGTATGAAAATACATAATTCTGAGTATCTAAAAACAGCAAGAGAACTTTGTACAAAATATGATTTGGTTCTAATAGCAGATGAGATAGCTACAGGTTTTGGACATACAGGAAAGATGTGGGGATGTGATTGGGCAGATGTTACACCTGATATTATGACAATAGGCAAATCTATTACAGGTGGCGTAATCTCACTTGCAGCTATGTGTGCTAGTAAAAATATAAGTGATACCATATCAAATAGTGATATTGGCGTACTTATGCATGGACCAACATTTATGGGAAATCCACTTGCATGTGCAGTTGCAAATGCCTCTATAGATCTGCTTTTAAGCAGCAAATGGGGACAAAAAGTAAAAAATATTGAAACAATTTTCAAGCAAGAACTAGAGCCTCTTAAAAATTTATCATGTGTACAAGATGTAAGAAATATTGGTGCTATTGGGGTAATAGAGCTAAAAAATGACAAATATGCAAAATATCTGCAGGATTTTTGTGTACAAAATGGGGTATGGATTAGACCGTTTGGTAAGCTGTTTTATAGTATAGTTTCTTATAATATAAGTGATGATGAACTACATAAAATTACAACAACAATGAAAAAAGCTTTGGAGAGTATAGATGAATAATAAAAAAGGTATATTGATTATTGGTGCTGGTGGAGTTAGTATGGTTGCTACAATAAAGTGTGCAAAAAATATTGATACATTTGGGCATATCACACTAGCAAGTAGAACATTAAGCAAGTGTGAAAATATTGCAAAAACAGTACTTGAAAAAACTGGTATAAAAATTGATATAGCTCAAATAGATGCAGATGATACGCAAGCATTAATAGAACTTATCAAAAAAGTTAATTGTAAAGTTGTACTAAATGTAGCTTTACCATATCAAGATCTTACTATTATGGATGCATGTAGTGCAACTAATACACACTATATTGATACTGCAAATTATGAACATCCAGATATTGCAAAATTTGAGTACAAAGAGCAATGGGCAAGAAATGATGATTTTGCTTCAAAAAATCTAACTGCACTTTTAGGAAGTGGCTTTGATCCAGGTGTGACAGGTGTATTTGTAAAATATATCCAACAAAACTATTTAGACACTATAGAATATATCGATATTATGGATTGTAATGCTGGAGATCATGGATATGCATTTGCAACAAATTTTAATCCAGAGATAAATCTAAGAGAAGTAAGTGCAAATGGTAGATATTGGGAAGATGGAAAATGGATTGAAACAAAACCTTTAGAGATAAGAGTTGATCACGATTACCCTGAAGTTGGAGTTAAACCATCATATCTTCTTTATCATGAAGAATTAGAAAGTTTAAGTAAAAACATAAAAGGGCTTAAAAGAATTAGATTCTTTATGACATTTGGAGATAGTTATATACAACATATGAACTGTTTACAAAATGTAGGTATGTTAGGTATTGAACCTGTTATACACAATGGGCAAAAGATAGTGCCAATAGAATTTTTAAAAACACTTCTTCCAGATCCAGCAAGTTTAGGAGAAAGGACTCATGGTAAAACAAATATCGGATGTATTTGTGAAGGGTTAAAAGATGGTATTAGAAAAAAATACTATATCTATAATATTTGTGATCATCAAGAATGTTACGCTGAAACATGTTCTCAAGCAGTTAGTTATACTACAGGAGTTCCTGCAATGATAGGATCTAAACTAGTTTACAATAACACTTGGAATTTAAGAGGAACTAGAAATGTTGAAGAATTTGATTCAACCGCTTTTATGAATGAACTTAACTCTCAAGGTTTACCTTGGAAAGTTATAGAATTAGATTTATAAAAGGAGTTAATTATGAATACACTTCCCAGTCCATGCTTTATTTGTGAAGAAGAACTGCTTATTAAAAATCTTGAACTATTAAAAGACATACAAGAAAAAGCAGATGTAAATATCTTACTTGCACTTAAAGGTTTTGCACTTTTCAGTACATTTGATATATGTAAAAAATATCTAAAAGGATGTTGTGCTAGTGGCTTACATGAAGCAAAACTAGCAAGTGAAGAATTTGGATCACAAGTACACACATATAGTCCTGCTTTTAAAGATGAAGAGTTTAATGAAATTGTACAAATATCTGATCATATTGTATTTAATTCTTTTAATCAACTCATCAAATTTTTTCCAAAAACATCTTCCAAGAACTCTTTAGGATTAAGAATAAATCCTCAATATAGCTCTGTAGAGGTTGATATTTATAACCCATGTGGTATATATTCAAGACTTGGTATTACAAAAAAAGAATTTGAAAAAGCTATTGAAAATAATGAGGAAATTTTAAAGCCCATTGAAGGATTTCATTTTCACGCACTTTGCGAACAAAATGTAGATGCATTACAAGGTGTATTAGAAAAATTTGAAGAAAATTTTTCTTCTTATTTTTCACAACTTAAATGGGTAAATTTTGGAGGTGGTCATCATATCACAAGAGAGGATTATGATGTAGATGGATTGATAAAACTTCTAAAAAAGTTTAAATCCAAATATCCACACCTAGAAATATATTTAGAACCAGGTGAAGCTATTGGTTGGCAAACGGGATATCTTGAAGCAACTGTACTTGATATAGTACACAATGAGATGAATATAGCTATTCTTGATACAAGTGCAGAAGCACATATGCCTGATACTTTGGCTATGCCTTATACTCCACAAGTAAGAGATGCAACAATTATAAATCAAAAATCATACACTACAAAAAATCATTATAGATTAGCTGGGAATACTTGTCTTGCAGGAGATATTATAGGTGATTATTCTTTTGAAAAAAAACTAAATATTGGTGATAAAATCATACTTGAAGATATGATTCACTATACAATGGTTAAAACAACCACATTCAATGGTATAAACCTACCAGCAATAGTGATTAAAAAACTTGATGGTACATATAAAATTATAAAAGAATTTTCTTATGAGGATTATAAGAATCGTCTTTCATAATGTGTAAAAAATATTAATATACAAATTTATAAATATTTTTACTATAAATAAAATATTTAACTATGTAAAATTTAGATAAAATTATGTATAAAAATTTCAAAGGAAATAAAATGGGACAAGATAGAGATATTATAAAAAGTGAATTTGATGATAATGAAGAGATAGATACAAATGAATCTTTACCGCATAAACCAAAAAATACAAAAAGAAAACGAAAAAACATGAAGAAAAAAGGTAAAAAAGTTCAAATCTGGGTTAAAAAAGAGACTTTAGAATATGAAAAAGAGCTTACTCAACTCCAAATAGAATTACTAAAATTTCAAAACTATGTAAAAGAGCAAGGGCTAAAAGTTCTTATGATTTTTGAAGGTAGAGATGCTGCTGGAAAGGGTGGTACAATCAAAAGAATCACTGAGCATTTAAATCCAAGGGGTGCGAGAGTTGTAGCACTTGAAAAACCAAGTGATACAGAAAGAACACAATGGTATTTTCAAAGATATACAAAACATCTTCCAAGTGCAGGAGAGATAGTTTTATTTGACAGATCTTGGTACAACAGAGGTGGTGTAGAGCCTGTAATGGGATTTTGTACAAGTGAAGAACATCATGAATTTTTAAGAGAAGTTCCAGAATTTGAACATATGCTTGCAAAATCAGGAATTATACTTATGAAATTTTATTTTTCTGTATCTAAAAAAGAGCAAAGTAGAAGATTTAAAAAACGAGAAACTGATCCACTTAAACAATATAAGTTAAGTCCTGTAGATAAAGAATCTCAAAAATTATGGGATAAATATACTGTAGCAAAATTTTCTATGATGATGGCATCACATAATACTTTAACACCTTGGACGGTTGTAAAAAGTGATAATAAGAAAAAAGCTAGAATTGGTTGTATAAAACATATTTTAAGTCATGTAAACTATGATGGACAAACTACAGATCAAAAACTTTTAACTCCAGATCCTAAAATAGTGTATGATGGATCGATTGAGATAGAAAATATGGAATCTGAAAATACTTTTACAAAGAATGATGGTTAATAATATATGAATTTAAGCGAGTTTCAAAAAACAGACTATAGTGGACTTTTTATATCAAAACTTCCACATAGGCTGTATGGATACAAATATATCGCACGATTTCAATATCAAAAGAAAAGATATGTAAAAGTTCTAGGTTATACAAAAAAAGATAATCTAACAGAACTTCGTGCTTGCAAACTAATGGATGAATATAAAAAGTATATTATTGATAAATTAAATAATAAACCTACAAGCTCAAAAATACTACAAAAGAAACCTTCTAATAAAAAAATAGTTTCTCAAGATAATAATTCAAAAAACAAAATAAAAACTCATGAAAAAGCTATGCAAAAAATCATAGAAGAAAATAAAAAGATGAAGTCTTTATTAATGGATTATTCAAAAATAGATGAGGATATTTTAAAAGATGGTATACAAAAAATATATAATCTAGAAGAGTTGAAAAATTATCAAATTGAACTAATCAAATTACAAAAATATCTTGAAAAATCAAATAAAAAAATGATTGTACTTTTTGAAGGTAGAGATGCCTCTGGAAAAGGCGGTGCAATTAGACGAATTACAAGATATATGAATTCAAGACATTATAGAATTGTGGCCCTTGGTAAGCCAACCGAAACACAAAGGCATCAGTGGTTTTTCCAACGATATATAGAACACTTTCCAACTGCAGGAGAAGTACTTTTATTTGATAGATCTTGGTACAATAGAGCCATGGTTGAGCCTGTATTTGGATTTTGTACACAAGATGAATATGAAACATTTATGGAAGATGTTGTAAACTTTGAGCATGATTTAGTAAGACAAAATATCATTTTAATAAAATTATATTTTTCTGTTTCAAAAGATGAGCAACTAAGAAGATTTCAACGTCGTATGACTGATCCACTAAGACAATGGAAACTAAGTGAAGTTGACCTTCAAGCTCAAGATTTATGGGATGAGTTTAGTGAAAAAAAATATGAGATGCTAAAAAGAACAAGTTCAAGATCTGCTCCATGGACAATTGTAAGAAGTGATGATAAACATCTTGCAAGGCTTGAAGCGATTAAAACAATTTTAAATAGTGTGGACTATGATAAGAGAAATCCTGATTTAGACTTTACTCCAAATGAAAATATAAATATTAGTGTACAAAAAGAACTTGCAAGAATGAGAAAGAAAAAAGATTACTAAATATCTTTTTTCTTAACAGTAAATTTAGTTCTGGTTGTAACATCTCCATCAATTACTTCAAACGTCCAAATTCCAGGTTCTCTACCTTCTAAATATCTATAATCATAAACAGATATATATCCAGCTAATATTTCTAATTCTCTTGATCTTGATATTTCACCATGAGGAGCGATCCAATTTACTACAATTATTCTATCATCAATTGAAGGAGGTGCTTTATATTTACATAAAATAGAGTTTTCATCTTCTAATATTCTACAATTAGAAATATAAGTATCTTGGGCATAAATACTTAAAGTGAAAATATTAACTAGTAATATCTTGATTATTAGTTTCATTTTTATCATTCTCATCATTATTTTCTTGCTCTTTTTCAATTTCTAGTTCAAAACCATCATTATCTACTATTATAGCAAAGTTAAACTCTTTTTGAATAATTTGTACATCTTCTTCATCATTTTTTATCTCTTCATCTATAGTTGTAGATAGATTTACTTTATGAAAAACTATATCAATACTTTTAGTATCTAAGGTAGTATCGAGCTTAGAATTTACATTATTCATTAACTTTTTCTGAATTTTCTCAATTCTGGCTTTTACATCATCTGCCTCATCCATATTTATACCCATCTCATCATACTCAAAATTATTATATTCGTACATAAATAAATTTAATTTTTTAACTAATTTTGCTTCACTTACAAATGCATCTTCAATTTTTTCATATAGTTCGTTATTCATATTTTCTCCATATAGGTTCTTCTTCTAATGTTGGTCTATTTACTAAGACCTCAAATGGTTGATAATTTTCTTTATATCCCATACTGTAATGATCTTTTATCCAATATCCAAGATATATATAAGGGATATTTAACTCTTTTGCAATTTTTATTTGAGCAAGTATTGAGAATTTTCCCAAAGATAAATCTTCATAGTCATGATCATAATAACAATATATTGAAGATAAAGCATTTGGTAAAACATCTACTAAAGCTACAGCTACAAGCTTATTATCAATCATATATAAAATCTCTCTAGCATATATTCCTCCACCTTCTACATATGAACGTCTATATTCACTTGCATCAACAGGTGTATAATTCCACTTTTTTTTATCTTTCATATGAAGATGATATTTATCATAAAGTTCAAGATGTTTTATTGTCATAGATGGTGGTGAAATATAAATTTTTGTATCTTTATTTTTAGCTAAAACTCTTTTTTCAGATCTTGAAAATTTATAATTTTTAACATCAATTCTCATACTCACACATTTATTACAATTTTTGCACTCTGGTACAAAATTCATCTTACCAAATCGTCTCCAACCACGATCAAGTAATTCAAAAAATTCCTCAGGTGTTGAATCGTTCATATATCGATATCTAATATCAGAAACTTCATCATCAAAGTATGAACAACTTCTATTTTCTTCTATAAATTCAATATCAGGTTGGTAATAAAGCATGGTTAATTTTACTCGTTTATTTTTTCTTTTATAATTTTAGATAGATTTGATATCTTAGATATTTTTTCATTATAATTTAAACTTTCATCAAGCATTATATTTACAAAGGCACTACCTACAATAACCCCATCTACACCTTTTACTTTATCTTTTGCAGTTTTTTCATTTACTCCAAAACCTATATAAATAGGCGTATTACTTGTGCTTCTAATATCTTCAATAACTTGAGTTAAATCCTCACTTGTTCCACTCCCAGTAATCCCAGCATATGCTACAAGATAAATAAATTTTTGAGCATCTTTGACAATAGTACTAATTCTTTCTTTAGAATCAGTTGGTGCTACAAATGATATATTTGCTTTATTATATTTTTTAAACAGATCATTGTACGCTACTGTCTCTTCATAAGGTAAATCAGGAATAATAGTTCCTGATACATTATATTCTTGTGCTTTTTGTAAAAAGTTTTCCATACCATACTTATAAAATGGATTCATATATCCCATCCATAATGTATCCATATGTGGTGCTATTTTGGAACTAACTTCAAAAAGGTCATCTAGTTTAAAACCATTTTGTAAAGCTTTTAAACTGGCCTTTTCAATAATTGGACCATCTGCAACTGGATCTGAAAATGGAATACCTAATTCTAATGTATCAACTCCAGCTTCTTTCATACTAAGTGCTAAATCTACTGTAAAATTATTTTGTGGGAAAGATGAAGTTATAAAACCAACAAGTTTTTTCATAAATAATATCCTAATATATGTTCTAAATTTAAATTAAATTAGCTATAATAATATCATATTATAACAAGGTATTAGATTAATGAGTATTATTACAAAAGATTTTGAAAAACAAACTATATCAAAAATTAAAAATTCAAAAAATATTAAAAAACTAACAATGATTACAGCCTATGATGCTTTATTTGCAAACTTATTTGAACAATATGTAGATATGATTTTAGTAGGTGATAGTCTAAATATGAGTTTTGCAGGAAACAAAGATACTCTAAGTGCAACTTTAGATCAAATGATTTACCATACAAATGCAGTATGCAACGGAGCACCAAACTCTTTTGTAATACTTGATATGCCATTTGGAAGCTATATAAATGAAGATGAAGCTTTAAAAAATGCGGTAAAAGTTTATAATAAAACAAATGCTGCAGCTATTAAAATTGAAGGTGGAAAAGATAGAGCCCATATTGTAAAACATCTTACCCAAAACTCTATTGCAGTAGTAGGTCATATTGGTCTTATGCCTCAATATGTAAGAAGTGAAGGTGGATATATAGTAAGAGGAAAAACTAAAGAAGATATAGCTGAACTAATTGAAGATGCAATAGCAATTCAAGAAGCTGGTGCATTTTGTCTTGTACTTGAAGGTGTTAAAACAGCTGCAGCTGTAGAAATTACAAAAGCAGTTGATATACCAGTAATTGGTATTGGAGCAGGTGCAGTTACAGATGGTCAAGTTTTAGTATGGAGTGATATGCTTGGATTCTTTGAAGATTTTAAACCTAAATTTGTAAGACACTATTTAGATGGAGCTGCACAAGTAAGGTCAGCAGTTCAACAATATGTACAAAACGTACAAGAGGGATCTTTCCCATCATCAAATGAGCAATACTAAATGGATAGATTAGTAGAAGTAGAACAAATATCTTTTGAAGAAGAGAATAATGAAATATCTCTTCGCCCTTCTATATGGGATGATTATATTGGTCAAGAAAAAATTAAAAAAAATTTACAAGTTTTTATTGATGCGAGTAAACGTAGAAATGAGGCTCTTGATCACGTACTACTTTATGGACCTCCTGGACTTGGAAAAACAACTTTAGCATATCTTATATCAAATGAGATGGGAACAAGTATTAAAACAACTGCTGCGCCCATGATTGAAAAATCAGGAGATTTAGCTGCAATTTTAACAAATCTTGAAGAGGGTGATATTTTATTTATAGATGAGATTCATAGACTAAGTCCAGCAGTTGAAGAGATACTTTATCCTGCTATGGAAGATTATAGACTTGATATTATTATAGGAAGTGGACCTGCAGCTCAAACTGTAAAAGTAGATTTACCAAGATTTACACTTATTGGTGCAACTACACGTGCAGGTATGATAAGTAATCCTTTAAGAGAAAGATTTGGTATGCATTTTAGAATGCAATTCTATACTCATGAAGAGTTATCAAAAATCACTAATATTGCTTCAGTAAAACTAGAAAAAGAGACTCAAAAAGATGCAAGTTATGAAATAGCACGAAGAAGCAGAGGGACTCCTAGAGTTGCCCTAAGACTTCTAAAACGTGTTAGAGATTTTGCAGAAGTTGAAAATGAAGATATAATTAGTATTCAAAGATGTCAATACGCACTTGATGAATTAGGTGTAAATGATCATGGATTTGATGAGATGGATATAAAACTACTTGAACTTTTAGTATCAAGTAAAGGTAGACCTATGGGACTTAGTACTATGGCTGCAGCTTTAAGTGAGGATGAAGGGACAATTGAAGATGCAATTGAACCATATCTTTTAGCAAATGGATATATTCAAAGAACAGCTCGAGGAAGAATACCTACAGTAAAAACCTATGAATTATTAAAACTAAATATCCCAACAGAATTAAACCAACATCAAGAAAGTTTATTTGTATGAAGCCACAACAATTTTTATTAGTTTTACTTGCTGGTATTTTATTTTTTTTAGGTCAATTATTTGCACCTTTTTTAAAAAGTTTAATAATTGCCCTACTTTTGACAATTGCTACGCACTCTGTTGATAAATATTTAACTAGCAAAATAAAATACAAAACTATATCTTCAATAATTATGACTATACTTCTTGGTCTTTTATTTTTTGTTCCCATTTTATATTTTATATCAATTTTTGCCAACTTTGCAAATCACATTGATCAAGAGCAAATAGCAGATTTTTATAATATTGCAACACTATGGGTAAAAGATATACCAAATGATTATCTTTTTATTAAAGAACAATTAGCAGATCTACTAAATCAACTTTCAGTTAGTCAGATAGTATCAAATATATTATCTTTTAGTGGATATATAGGGAAAAATTCTGCTACATTTGTAAAAGATATGTTACTTATATTAATATTTTATTTTTTCTTTACACTATATGGTACATCTCTTTCATATCAAGCAAAAGAATTTATCCCTTTAAAAAAAGAAGATAGCGATGATCTGTTTTTTGAAGTATCAAATGTAATGAGTATAGTATTTTACTCTATAATAATTACTGCAATTTTTGAAGGATTTTTATTTGGATTCTTTATATCATTTTATGATTACAATAGTATTTTATTAGGTGTTTTATATGGATTTGCTTCATTAATACCTGTAATTGGTGGATTTATTATGTGGGCTCCAATTGCCTTATATGAAATAGCAAAAGGTAATATTCAAAATGCAATTGTTATATCACTTTATAGTATTATAGTTATATCAATTATTGCAGATACATTTATAAAACCAATGATCATAAAAACTATAAATCAGATGATGGTAAAAACTCCATCTAAAGTAAATGAATTATTAATATTCTTTTCAATCGTTGCAGGACTATCTACTTTTGGCTTTTGGGGAATGATATTAGGACCAGCAATGGTGACTTTTTGTCTATCAATTTTACAGCTGTTGAAGAAATACAGACAAAATTAGATATAATAAAACATGAAATATAATAATAAGAAAGTACGTTATCATGAGCTTTAATATAAATACTCTAAAAGAAATAACAATTCTATATGTTGAAGATGAAGATCTTATTAGAGAACAGACTTCTGACATCTTTCATAGTGTCTTTAAAAAGACTTATGTAGCAAAAGATGGAAATTGTGCTATAAATCATTTTTTAGAGCATAAAGATGAAATTGATATTGTAATTAGTGATATTACTATGCCAGTAATGAATGGTATAGAATTAGCTGAACAAATATTTAAATATAATAAATCAATGCCTATAATATTTACAACAGCTTACAATAGTAAAGAGTATCAAGATAGAGCCAAACAACTTGGTGTATCTAAATTTATCACCAAACCTATTAAGATAAAAGATTTGATGATTCAAATATCTTCAATTGCTACATTAGCAAAAGATAAATAAAAAAGAGGAATTATTTTTCCTCTTCTCCACTAATAATATCACCTTTGTAAGTTACAATTCCATAATCATAGTTACAAACGTGTTTAAATCCAAGGTCTTTCATTACTTGTTGACAATAAGCACTTCTACTTCCTGTTAAACAATATACAATTACAGGTTTTTCTTTTTGCTCATTTAATTGTTCGATTGATTGATAAAATGAAGTTGTTGGTACTAAATAATCTGTACCTTTAATTCTTTGAGCTACCCACTCCATCCACTCTCTTGTATCTACAAGATTAAAATCCACAAATCCTAATTCTCTTGCTTCAAGAAGGGCTTCAATCGTTTCACCATCAAGTTGAGGTTTATCTAATAATACTTCACATTCCTCTTTAGTTAGTCCACGTGAATGTTCATGTACAGCTTTTTCAGCTTCATTTTCTATACTATTTGCTTTTACAAACTCAGGTGTACAAAAAATACCACAATG
>CAZAOJ010000050.1:0-12958 GCA_964486745.1 uncultured Arcobacteraceae bacterium | reverse complement strand
TGTAACTGGAGTGTAAGAACTAGTGCAAACCACATAATTAAGATTTTTTACAAATCCATATTTGTTTATCTGCATCCTCATCACTATGTAAGTGAAAGTCATTAATTGCTTCAATCTCAAAACCACATTTTTGTAATAAATCTTTTAAAAACTTTTCATTATGATAATACTGTTTTATACTGCTTTGCTCTTTTTTATAACAGTTTTGTTTTTGTTCAAAAAGTGTAATTTTAGTCTCTAATATTTCATCTTCAAATAAAGCATCTATAGATATAAATTTATCATCCAAATCAATACTTAGTGTACCTTGAGCAATCACATCAAATCCAAAATAGCTGTTTATATCAAATATAAAATATCCATCATTATTAAGTCTATCATAGGCACATTTTAAAAAGTTTTCTATAGAATCTTTAGGGATATAATTAAGTACATCAAATATAGCTGTAAGACAATCATATTGACTATCAAGTTTACAAAGATCTATACACTCTACAGGAAGGTTTTGAGCTTTACAGATGTTTATTTGCTCTTGTGATAGATCTATACCAAAGCAGGTTTTATTGTTTATAAGAAGATTTTGTAAAAAATTACCCTGACCACAACCTACATCTAGAATATTATCAAGTTCTTTAGTCATTATTTGTTCTAAAAAGGCATTATGTAAAGCATACACCTCATTTGAAAAATCAAGGTATTGCTCTACTTTAGCATATAGATCTAAAGACATATTATTTTAATGTTGCTTCTATTTTCTTTCTAAGATCCAATATTTTATCTTTTTTTGCATAGTAAGCATTTTTATTTGCAATTAAATGAGCTGAACTTTGCATAATAGTTGGACCAACTTCAAGACCATTTTGTTTCATAGTCAAACCTGTTTCAACAATATCCACTATCACATCACTAAGTCCAACTAAAGGTGCTAATTCTATAGATCCGTAAAGTTTGATAATTTCAACTGCCATAGCTTTTTGTTCAAAATATTTTTTTGCTATTACTTCATGTTTTGTAGCTACTTTGATTAAGCTTTTTGTCCAATCAATTTGCTCTCCAGCTTTAAGTCCAACTGCAACTTTACATTTTCCAAGTTCCAAATCAAGCAGTTTAATCAGATCATACTGTTTCTCTTCAAGTACATCTAATCCCACTACTCCCAAATCAGCTGCACCATACATCACATAAGTTGGTACATCTTGATTTCTAACATTTAAAAATCTAAACCCAGCTTTTTCTAAAATAAGCTTTCTATCTTCAAATACAAACTTTTCACCAAAAGCTATCTCAAACTTTTCTAATGTCTCTTTTGCTATTCTACCTTTTGGTAGTGCTATTGTAAGCATCAATAATCTCCTTCATCGAATCAAATAATAAGTGTTTTTTATAAACACTATTTTTTATATATTTTTGTACTATTTTACCATCACCACCAGTGATAATACACTTTAAATCTTTATATTTTTTTCTAGTATCTTCTATACTTAAAACTATATTTTGTTTTATACTATAAGATATTGCATCTTGTGTATTTTGTGGTAAACTTGATATATCAACATCTTTATTAAAAGCAAAATTAAGCTTTTTTGAAATAGATTTAAAACTATTCTCATTAGCTTTTAATCCAAGCATTATATATCCACCTTTGTGTTTGCCATTTTTCATCACATCAACTGTAATGGCACTTCCACAATCAATTATAATACTGTGATCATACAATACACAAGCTACTTGTCTGTCTATTCCCATACCTTTATATTTGGTATTAAATTCAAACATAGTGTTTATATCAATACAATTTTTATAGTATTTTTTTAATTTTTTTGTTGCACTTTTATTTACACTTATAAAATATATAGTTTCATCTTTATATTTTTTTAACAATTTTTGATCTAAATAAATTTTCTTTAAACTATTTTTTTTAGTATCAAAAAAATTGAAAGTTGTATTTCCAATATCACATAAAATCACTTAAAATACTCCAACCATTTTGTTCTAATTGAGCTTTTGCATGAGAACATAGTGGCGAACTTATTAGTAAAATCTTTTTTTTATAATTATGATCTTTATACTCAATAAGTTTTGTCAACAACTGCTCCAATTCAGTAGCATTTTTTCTTAAAAATCTACTTTTTGCCTCAATAATAAATATACTATAATATTTTTTATCTATACTAAGTGCATCATAAATTGTAATCTTTTTTCTACTATTTAATTCTTTTGGATCTATCTTATTTAATTGTTTAAATAAGATATCCTTCTTAGTAAAATATGCTGTTAAATTTTTCACAAATTAAAATTAATTAATCTCTATATATCTATCTTGAAAATATAATTTATTTCCAATAGCTATTACTTTACTATCTTCATTAAATGAAAAATCATAGATTTCATCACTATTAAAATCAGGTGAAATTTTAATCATATACCCTTGAGATTCAAGAGCATATAATGCATCAGTATAAACTAAAGCATATATTTTTGCAAACTTATATTTTCTTTTTGCTATTTCATTTAATTGTGAATCTAGTTTTATAATAGTTCCATCAATAGTAGCAATATAAATATAATCATCTTTTACAATAATTTGTCTTATATTATAATTTTCAATTCCTAAATTTTTAGCTCCAACAGAGATTAGTTTATGCTTAGTTGCAGCTATCATTTTTTCACCAATAACATCTAAAAATGTAATATTTTTAAAATCTTTTTTTGTATCAACAACAATATTTCTAACTAACTTAGCATTTGCAATATCTATTACTTTTATCTGTCCATCCAAAGTAGGAATTAAAACAATATTACTTAGAAATACAGGATTAGCTATTTTTGTATCATTTGATAATGCAGGAGACAAATACTCTTTATAAGTAACTTTTGAACTATTTGTATCATATAAAGCTATTGAGTTATCTATAAAAATAACTGCTATAATATTATCTTTTTTTGATGCAGCAACTACAATATTATCCATATCAATAATATGATTTTTTGTTCCAACCATTAATTGGTTTTTACTATTAGCAGCTAAAACCTCTCCACTTGAACTCATATTTAAAAATGTAAAATCTTCTGGCAAAGTAATTTTAGAAACGCCCTCTTTTGTTATAAATGTCCCATTTTTTAATGTGGCACTATTAGCATTAAATGACTTAATATCATACAATAATGCATGTCTAGGATTAGCAAAAGTTCCAGCAGTATCTTCTACTTCAAAATGCTTTTTTGATGAACAACCTTGAAATAAACTCAAAGCTAAAACTAAACCACCTAGTTGTAATAATCTATTTGTCATATTAATATCCTTATATTATCTATTTTGTTAATAAAAAATGTTGCAGTAAACCTGCAAGTTGTTGAACAGATGAAGATTGTGGAATCATTTTTAATGTCTCTTTTGAATCTGTATATTTGCCATTTTGTGCTTGTATTAATGCTTTTTGAAATAACGCATATTCTTTTAATAAAAAATCATTTTCCATTATTACACTATTTAATTTATTTAAATCATTTTTCTTTATTGCTATTGAATACTCATTTAACTCTTTTAAATATTTTAAATCTATTTGAGGCTCTTTATTCTGAGCAAGTGCAATTTTTGCTTCAATAATTTGTGCCAATTTTGGATTTTTTTGTTTCAAAGTATTTAAAGCTTCTTTATTATTTATATCTTGTACCAAAATTGAATACGCTTCATTTGCAGCAATTTTATTACTATTTTGGATATAATTATTTGCCATATATCCACCAAGACCAAGTACAATAACTGTACTGATTCCAATAATTGCTATTTTATTCTTTTTATAAAATCTTTCAACTTTTACAAAACTTTCTAAAAATTTCTCTTCACTGTTTAATTCATCTTTGATGTATTCAACATTATCTTTCATACTCATAAAATACTAACCTTTTGTTCATTTCTTTTATTATTGTTGATATGATACAAAATTTTCTATAAAATCTTACTTTTATGATTTTTTAACTATAATAATATCCTTAATTTAAACACAAGGTTTGTAATGCAAAAAATTAATAAAAAAATTTTACTAATATTGTTACTTGTTTTTTCTGCAATAACACTACAAGCAAAAGAACAAATTATTGATATCAATAAAGATACAATGAGTAGACTTGAAGCCCTACAAAAATTAACAAAAGTAATTGGTACGGTAGAAAAATATTATGTAGATGATTTAAAATTAAATGAGATAGTAAATAAAGCACTTAAAGGCTTAATGCAAGAACTAGATGCTCACTCAACATATATGGATGCGAAATATTTCAAAGAGATGAAAATCCAAACAGCAGGTGAATTTGGTGGACTTGGTATTGTAGTTGGTATGAGAGATGGAGCATTAACTGTAATTTCTCCTATTGATGACACACCTGCATTTAAAGCTGGTATTAAATCTGAAGATATAATTTTAAAAATTGATAATACTTCAACTTTAAATATGACTTTAGATGAAGCTGTTGGACTTATGAGAGGTAAGCCAAAAACTAAAATCACTTTAACAATTGTAAGAAAAAAAGAGCTTAAACCTCTTAAAATAGATATTATTAGAGATATTATAAAAGTAAAATCTGTAAGTTCAAAAACTATAGAAAATGAAAAGATTTTATATTTAAGAGTTGCAAGTTTTGATAAAAATGTAACAAAAAGTTTGAAAAAATTTATACTTGATCATAAAGATACTAAAGGTATTATTTTGGACCTTAGAAATAATCCCGGTGGATTATTAACACAAGCTATAGGAGTAGTTGATCTATTTGTTGATAAAGGTGTTATTGTATCTCAAAAAGGTAGAGCACAAGCAGAAGAGAAACACAATGCAACAAAAGCAAATACAATTACAAAAGTACCAATGGTAGTACTTGTAAATGGTGGAAGTGCAAGTGCAAGTGAGATTGTATCTGGAGCTTTACAAGATTTTAAACGAGCTGTAATAATTGGTCAAAAAACATTTGGTAAAGGTTCTGTTCAAGTAGTACTTCCAATCACAAAAGATCAAAGTGAGGGAATCAAACTTACTATTGCTAAATACTATTTACCAAGTGGAAGAACTATCCAAGCTACAGGAATCACTCCTGATATTATTGCATATCCTGGCGAAACTGCACACAAACCTGAAAATGACTTTAGTATAAAAGAAGCTGATTTGAAAAAGCATCTTAAAGTTGAATTAAATAAAGCAGATGGTAAAAAACCTAAAAAAGATGATAAAAAAGAAAAAAATGAAAAGATTATTAAAAAATCTGATTTAGAAAAAGACAATCAACTTAATACAGGTCTAAATGTATTAAAAGCACTAATATTAATGAAATAAAGGAATAAACAATATGGAAAAAACAACACTATTATATGAAGGAAAAGCAAAAAAGATTTGGAATACTAAAGATGATAATCTTTTAATATCTGAATTTAAAGATGATTTAACTGCATTTAATGGAGAAAAAAAATCAAGCGAAGCAGGAAAAGGTGCCTTAAATAATAAAATTTCTACTGAACTTTTTAAATTATTAGAAAATAATGGTATCCAAACTCACTTTGTTCAAATGCTTGATGACAACAATATGCTTCATAAAAAAGCTGATGTTATTTTAATTGAAGTTATTGTTAGAAATATTGCAACTGGAAGTTTAACTAGAAATCTTGGAATTGAAGATGGTAAAGTTTTACCGTTTGTACTTGTAGAATTTGATTATAAAAATGATGATTTAGGTGATCCAAAACTAAATGATCAACATGCACTTATTCTAGGTCTAGTTGATTATCAAGATGAACTTGATAAATTAAGAAGAGTAGCAAGACAAATAAACGATATATTAAAACCATATTTTGAACAAAAAGGTTTAAATCTAGTTGACTTTAAACTTGAATTTGGAAAAGATAAAGATGGAAATATTATACTTATTGATGAAATCTCTCCTGATAACTGTAGATTTTGGGATATAGAATCTGGTGAAAAACTTGATAAAGATAGATTTAGACAGGGTTTAGGTGGACTAAAAGTTGCCTATGAAGAAGTATTAAATAGAATATTAGATAATAAATAAAAAGGATAACAATGAAAGCAATCATTAACATTTCACTAAAAAAAGGTGTTTTAGACTCTCAAGGTAAAGCAGCACATCATACACTTGATAATATAGGTTTTAAAGATGCTGTTAAAGATGTAAGAATTGGTAAACAAATTATTATGGAACTTACAACTGAAGATGAAGAAACTGCAAGACAACAAGTTACAACAATGTGTGAACAACTTCTAGCAAACACTGTTATTGAAGATTTCGATATAACTTTAGAGAAATAATTATGAATGTAGTTGTATTACAATTTCCAGGTACTAACTGTGAGTACGATACTAAATATGCTTTTGAGATGCTAGGTGCAAAAGTTACTATTTGTTGGCATGAAGATCATTCAATTCCAAGTGATACTGACCTTGTAGTATTACCTGGTGGATTCTCTTATGGTGATTATTTAAGAAGTGGTGCGTTAGCAAAATTTGCACCTGTTATGAAAGATGTTAAAGAGTTTGCAAACAATGGTGGAAAAGTATTAGGTATTTGTAATGGTTTTCAAATATTAGTTGAAACTGGATTACTTCCTGGAGCTTTAAAAAGAAATGATAATCTTCATTTTATATCTAAACATCACCATATAAAAGTAGTATCAAATGACAATACATTTTTATCACAATGTAAAGTTGGAGAAACTTTACATATCCCTGTAGCTCACCATGATGGAAATTACTATATTGATGAAGCTGGATTAGAAGAGTTAAAAGCAAATGATCAAATTTTATTACAATATTGCGATAAAGATGGAAACAATGAAGTTTTAAATGGAAGTGTAGAACAAATAGCAGGTATATGTAATAAAGAGAAAAATGTATTTGCTCTTATGCCTCATCCAGAACGAGCTATGGAAACACTTCTTGGTTGTGATGATGGAGTTAAAATGCTTCAAGGTTTTTTTAAATAACTATGTTTTTTAAAAACTTTATATTTATACTAATTTTTATAAGTAGTGTATTTTCAAATGAGTTTAAAACAACTGAGTCTTCAGTGTTTTCAAACTCATCTACTAAAAAGATATTACCAAATACCCTACCCTCAAATTATACATTAAAAAATGAAGATATAATAAAAACTAAAAATGTTCATTTACAATATACAGCATATCCTAAAATTGCATATGATAAACAAAATTTTTCAATTTCTCTTAAAGCTATTATCTCTTTAGATAATTTATCAAAAATTAATACAGTATTTAAAAACTATAAAAATGTAAAAATATTAAACAAAGATAATAAGTGGACTTTGAGTAAAGATGAAGATAATATTTATACAAATACATTTGAATTTATGATAACTTCAAAAGATTTTAAAATGCCTCTAATTAAATTAGATCTATATGTAAATGGTAAATATAAAGAGAGTGCTAAATTACCTCCAAAACAAATAAAATTTAAAAAGATTGTTTTAGCTACTAAGAACTTTTGTAATGTTTTAGCTGAAAATCTAGAGATAATTGATCAAAAAACAAAACAATATGATAATAAAAATTTATTAACTGTTATGCAAATCCAAGCAACTAATTCAAATCTAAAAGAATTCTATATTCCAGGATATGACAAACAAGGATTAGAATCATACTCTACAACTTCTATTAAACAAACTATATTTTATTATGTTATTACTCCAATATTTACAAAAAATATCCAATTTAACTATTATAATACAAAACTAAAAAAAACAATTACAAAAAAAGTATTAGTGTTACTAAAAGAAGATTTACTTAGTACACAAACTGATCTAAACCCAAATAATAGTGGATTTTTATTTTTTAAAAAAGTAGCACTTGGTATTAGTATTTTATTATTGCTTATATTATTAGTTTTTAAAAGAAGTATATTACTAATAATATTAACTTTAATATTAACTATAATTTTTGTAAAACTTATAATGCCAAACCCAAAGGCTAGTGTTAGTAAAAATACTTATATTTACATATTACCAACAAAAAACTCTACAGTATTTCATATAACTAATAAATCTCATAGTGTAGAAATATTAAAAAAAGAAGCAAAGTTTTCAAAAGTATTATTTGAAAATCAAGCTATTGGTTGGATAAAAAATGAAAATTTACATAAATAAAGGTAGATAAATGTTATCAAAAATAAGAGGTATTTTTGTACTTATTCAATTTTCATTAACTGTTGCTTTAATTATAGCTCTTATGTATTTATTACCAAAATATGCTGTAAAAATTAGAAAATATTGGATGAAAATACAAATACCACTTTTAGGTATAAAAATCAAAACAATAGGTACCCCTGATCCAAAAGCAAACTTAATTTTGATGAATCATCAAGCACTACTAGATATTGTTGTTATGGAGTATTTAGATAAAAGAGATATTGCATGGGTTGCAAAAAAAGAGATAGCTCAATTATTTTTATTTGGACATATTTTAAAAGCCCCTAAGATGATTATTGTTGATAGACAAAATAAAGCAGGTCTTATTAAATTATTAAAAGATGTCAAAGATAGATTAAATCATGGCAGACCAATAGCAATGTTTCCTGAAGGTACAAGAAGTGATGGAACAAAACTTCTAAAATTTAAAACAGGAGCTAAAATTGTAGCTCAAAAACACAATCTTATAGTGCAACCTGTTCTAATGTTTGATACTAGAAAAGTACTTGATTCAAAAACACTAAATGCAACTCCAGGAACTGTAAAAGTTATATATCTTGATAGTGTAGATCCAAGTAAAGATAAAGAGTGGTTTGAAAAGCTAGAACAAACTATGAAAGAAAGATTTTATAAAGAGTTAAATAGTGACACTTAATCCACAAACATTACTTGCTGTTGGTACGGGAGGCTTTCTTGGTGCAATGGCAAGGTTTTATATAAATACACAAGTATCAAAAGCATTTCCTCATGAATTACCTCTTGCAACATTGAGTGTAAATATTCTTGGAAGTTTTATTATTGGAATTCTTATAGCTATATTTATGCATTATACAGTAAGTGATACCACTAAAGCATTTTTAATTACAGGTTTTTTAGGAGCCTTAACTACTTATTCTACATTTGCAATAGAAAGCTATTTTTTATTAAATTCATCATTAATATATGCATTAATAAATATGGCACTCAATCTTTTTGGAACAATATTAGCTGCAGGTAGTGGGTATAAATTAATCTTATATTTATTAAAATAACTACTATAAAGCATCAAAATTTTATTTAAGCATTAAATAGATATAATCTTCCAAACTAAATATATAAATTAAAAGGACATAATAATGGGAATGCCAGGTGGATTTGAATTATTTGCAATCGTTGCAGTAGTAGTATTACTTTTTGGAGGAAAAAAAATACCAGAACTAGCTAAAGGCTTAGGTCAAGGGATTAAAAACTTTAAAAGTGCAGTTAAAGATGATGAGCCAGAAGTAGCATCATCTAAACCATCTGAAAAAATTGAAAATAATGATTCAGAAGTAGCTTCAAATACTTCAACTACAACAGAATCTAAAACTGTTTAAGAAGATTATCTTTGCAAACAAAGATTAAAAATATTATTGAGGATATTCTAGAACAAGAAATTGTTCTAGAAAAACCAAAAGATAGAAATTTAGGGCATTTTGCCACTCCTGTTGCATTTTCACTTGCTAAAACATTGCGTAAATCTCCAATGTTAATTGCTGAAGATTTAGCCTCAAAATTTAAAAATATAAAAACATTTTCTAAAGTAGAAGCAGTAAAAGGATTTATAAACTTTACTTTAAGTGATGAATTTTTAAATGAAGAGATATCAAAAGTATTACATGATGAACAAAACTTTGCAAAAGGTGAAAATAAAAGTGAAAAAATACTCCTTGAATATGTAAGTGCAAATCCAACTGGACCACTTCATATTGGACATGCACGAGGTGCAATTTTTGGAGATACACTTTGTAGAGTTGGAAAATATTTAGGATATGATATAACTACAGAATATTATATCAATGATGCAGGAAGTCAAATGGATCTTCTTGGATTATCTATTTATCTAGCTGGTAGAGAACATATCTTAAAAGTAGATGTACAATACCCTGAAGCATATTATAGAGGTGAATATCTAATACCAATTGCTAAACTTTGTGTTGAAAAACTTGGAATTCAATGCCTTGAAGAAGCAATTATGCTAAAAGAGATGGCACAAATTGGTAAAGATGAAGTACTTAAAATCATAACAAAAGATTTAGGTGACCTTGATATAAAATTTGATCAATTCGTAAGTGAAAAATCTCTATATGACAAATGGGAAGAGACAAAATCTGTTCTTGAAAAAAGTGGTCAACTTTATGAAAAAGATGGAAAACTTTGGTTAGCTTCAACTCAAGCTGATGATGATGCAGATAGAGTTGTTGTAAGAGAAAATGGAATTCCAACATATCTTGCAGGTGATATTATTTATCATAAAAATAAATTTGATAGAGGTTATGAAAAACTTATAAATATTTGGGGTGCAGATCATCATGGATATATCAAAAGAGTAAAAGCTGCAATTAAATTTTTAGGTAATAATCCAGATAATTTAGAAGTTATATTATCACAAATGGTTGCCCTTTTAAAAGGTGGTGAACCATATAAAATGAGCAAAAGAGCTGGAAATGTTATACTTATGAGTGAAATTACTGAGCAAATTGGTTCAGATGCTTTAAGATTTATATTTTTAACTAAAAAATCTGATACTCATCTTGAATTTGATATAGATTTATTAAAAAATCAAGATTCATCTAATCCAATTTTTTATATAAATTATGCTCATGCTAGAGTAAATCAACTGTTTAAAAAAGCCAATAAATCTCTTGATGATGTAATTGATGTAAAAATCACAACTAAAAATGAAGATGCACACTATCTTATCTATGAATCATTACTTCTACATGATGTACTAA
The DNA here is from genome assembly GCA_964486745.1 of uncultured Arcobacteraceae bacterium. Classification (GTDB taxonomy): domain Bacteria; phylum Campylobacterota; class Campylobacteria; order Campylobacterales; family Arcobacteraceae; genus JAYEFX01. Next base: position 2,003 of record CAZAOJ010000050.1, on the reverse strand, counting down.
TGGAAGCATTTGATAAAAAAGATATGCAAAAAATCACTGATTATCTACATTCACTTGCAAGTTTAACTCATAAATTTTATAACAATTATAAAATAGTTGGGTATAATGAAGAAGAACAATACTTAAAAGTATTGGCACTTGTTGCTATGAGTATAAGAGTAGGATTAAAACTACTAGGAATTACAGCAAAAAAGGAGATGTAGTATGAAATGGTTTATAATAATTTTTGCCGTAGGTATTGCTATTGCTATTGCTACAGGGTATATGGGTGGAGCAAAAGATGCTACACAAAACTACCAAAAAGTAATGCTAGGAAATAAATTCTCTAAATAAGAAAGATGATTAATCTTTCTTATTTTTTAAATCTTCTAAAAACTCTTCTATAGAGTATTTATCTCTATACTCTTTTGTCATAAGATGAATAAGCATATCACCTAAATCAATAATTGTCCAACCAGATTCCTCTTCAACTCTTAAAAACTCTTCACCTAATGGTTTTAAATCTTCTTTCAAGTATGTTAAAAGTGATGTACCATGCTTTTCATTTAGTGTTGTAGTAATTATTACATAATCAACTAAATAATCATCTTTACTTAGATCAAAAACCTCTATATCAATAGCCTTTTTATCATCTAATATTTTTGTTATATTTTTTATTCTTTGTTCCAAATTTTTTTTACCTCTTTTTGTATTTTTTTTGATATTAAGTCAATATTTAATTCTTGACGTAACTGTGTTGAACTTACATCAACATCTACTTGTATTGTAGGACAATCACAAGTATAATTGGCTCTAGAAACAACAATAACTTCAACTAATTGCATCAGTTCATCATATTTATGCCATAGATGAAATTTTTCAATATTATCTGCACCAATAACCAAATAAATTTTTTTTGCATTATACTGTTTTTTCAAAAATTTTACAGTATCAATTGTATATACAGAACGTTTTTGTTTTATTTCATAGTCACTTACAACAATTTTATCTTCATCTTCAAATAGCTTATTAACTAATAAATATCTTTCTTTACTACTTAATAAAGAGCTATTTTTAAATGGGTTTAAATATGTTGGAACCACAACCATTTTATCAATATCTGACAATTCTTCTAGTACTTTATATACAATGTTTTCATGCCCTATATGTGGAGGATCAAAACTGCCTCCAAAAATTGCTATTGTTTTTTCTATCATTAACATATATTATAGCAAAAATTAGATAAAATAATTGAAATTTATAAAAATGTAAGGATGAGATACATGACAAAAATTGCCATTAATGGGTTGGGTAGAATTGGAAGATGTGTTGCAAGAATTATTGCAGATCGTGATGATGTACAGTTGGTTGCAGCTAATGCAAGTGGAACTGAAGATATGATTCAATATGGTCTAAAGTACGATTCTGTTCATGGTAAAAAAGATGATGTAGTTGTAAAAGATGGATATATTCATATTGGTAAAGATAAAGCTAAACTTCTAAGTGAACGAGATCCTGCAAAACTTGACTTTGCTGCACTTGGAGCTGATGTAGTTTTAGAGTGTACAGGTGCATTTTTAACACAAGAATCTGTTCAACCATATCTTGATAATGGTATTAAAAAAGTTGTATTTAGCGCACCTGCCAAAGATGATACTGCTACATTTGTAATGGGTGTAAATGAAGATCAATATGCAGGACAAAGTGTAGTTTCAAATGCGTCTTGTACTACAAATGGCTTAGCTCCAGTTGCACGTGTACTTGATGATGCTTTTGGTATTGAAAAAGGTTTAATGACTACAATTCATTCTTACACAGGAAGTCAACCAATTTTAGATGCAAAACATAAAAAAGATCCAAGAAAAGCAAGAGCTGGTGCAGTAAATCTTATCCCTACAACAACTGGAGCAGCTAAAGCTATCGCAAAAGTTTTACCACAACTAAAAGGTAAAATAAATGGTCAAGCAATAAGAATACCAACACCAAATGTTTCAATGGTAGATTTAACAGTAACTTTAAATAAA
>CAZAOJ010000049.1:0-13234 GCA_964486745.1 uncultured Arcobacteraceae bacterium | reverse complement strand
AAGACATACATTTGTACCAAAAAATGCTTTTTATGGCTTCTATACACTTCAAACATTCAAAACAACCTTATTTTTTACTGGGCTGGAAGCCCTACTCTTTTATATATGCTGAAAGCAAATATATTAAAGAGTCTTTAATACTCTTTAATATCTCTTTAGAAACACCATTTTTTGATGTGGTTTGACTGTAAAAACACTACTTTTTGATGTGGTTTGACTGTAAAAAAAAGTAAAATTGATGTGGTTTGACTGTAAAAAAAAGTGTATTTTTTCATTTTTTGATGTGGTTTGACTGTAAAAAATGCTAGAATTATTATTGGTTAGTGCCGTTTTTAATAGCTGAAATGAAATTTATATCTTTAGTTCCTCCATATTCAAATATTTTAGATTTATTATCATATTTGATATTAAATTTTAACAATACTTTGTTAAATTTTTTAATAAAAGATTTTGCACTTGTTATTTGTCTTTTTGTATTTGTCGGATAATTAACAGTTTCTAATAATGTCATTAGAGAAATTCTATTTATTTTTACAATTCCTTTATCTTCATCTTGATTTGCTTTATGAGTTATAAAGTGATTTATAATAGCTTTTATTAATCCACTACCCTCACCTGTAATATTAACTATCTCTGATATTCTTTTTTTGTAGTCTATGGTTAAATCAGTATAGAAATGCTCTACATATTCTTTACTTAGTATTATTCCCCACATATTTTTATTTTTAGAAAATTTTACATCATCTATTAATTTATATGATTGTAAAGGTTTATCATTTTTATATCTGATAATTCTACAGTCTGCTATTTGTTGTATGGTTTCTTCTAAATCTTTTGCACTTTGTCCACTCCAAGTGATATTTAATTTTTTTGCTATTTCATATAAGCTAAAATAGATAGCCATTTGTCCTGTACTGAATAATTTAGTATCTATTTTTATAGCCATAATTAAATTAAAAATATCACTATGATGTTGAGTTAGTAGTCTATTTCTAATAACTATTTTACCAAATGGTGTACTTCTTTCAAGCTTGTTTCCATTTTTAATAAATTCTTTATATGTTACACTTCTGCTTGATATTTTTTGTATAGGCATAAAAGGAGATAGTCTTAGTTCTGATACAGTTTGAGTGCTATCTAATATTTTTTTTTCCATTTAAAACTCGCTTAGGTCTGGTAATGTATTTAGTTCTTTTGTAAAGTTTTCATATTTATTAATATTATTATTTTGTTCAAAAATTAACAGTTCTTTATTAAATTCAATATCTATTTTTTTATAAATTCCTGTTTGCTTATTTTTGGCGAATATTAAAGCCCTCTCATCTTTATCTCGATCGAATGTTAGATGAAGCATTATATTAGCGAAATGATTGGCTTTTTGACTTCCAAAGATACTTACTCTATTATCTTTATTGTCTTGTTTTGAACCTTGTGTAATTACAAACATAAGTACATCATTTTTAAGAGTTATACTATGCAACTGTCTAAAAATATCAGTTGTTTCTTGTTCCCCTGTAAGCGATTGATGATAAAGCATAAGGGTACTATCTAAAGCTATAAAAGACACTTTATCATTAATTATATAATGGTTAATAGCTTGTATTATATTAGTTATTTCACTATCTATCATATCATTAGTTATGATGATAATATTGCTTAATGCTCTTTCTGATACTGTCTTATTTTGTAGTTTATTTTTGAAGTACCTTTTTATTTGTTTTTTATTAAATTCTAGTGAAAAATAAAGCGATTTAAAGCCATTAGCAACATTACAAAGTATTTGATTAACTATCTGTGTTTTACCTGCTTCTTGTTCCCCTGTAATAGTTACAAATTGTCCTAGTTCAAAACCACCCTCTAGTGGTTCATCTATAAAATCAATACCTGTACTATAAACTATACTTGGTGTATCTTCTTCTTTTAGTAGTTCTAATAGTGTCATTATTAAGCCTTTGTTCTATCAATAACTAAAAATTCTATCTCTTTCACCATATTCTGATAGATAGTAAGATTGATGTATTCATTATATTTTTCATCACTTTCGATTTTTTCTTTTAATAGTTTTATTTTTTCTTGTATTTCTTCCATTTTAAAACTCTATTTTAGTTTGAGAATTTTTAGATAGATATAAATCAATAAATTTTCTTAGCTCTTTATTTGTATCACTATTGTTTGCTTTTGCAACTTTTTTAAATCTATCCCACTTATCAGCTTCTACATTGAAACCTACTTTTTTCATTTTCATTTTTAATCCTTTTTATTGTAATCTTATTGTTATAATAGTACCATAAAATAGTTATATTTTCAAGAGTAAATTAATATATTTTTTGATATAATTCTAATGTTTTGATACATATTTGAGTTATCTTCTTTCGCTGGGTTTGTTGCTTTGCAATGGTGGGATTAGTGAGGTTAGTGTGGTATCGCCTCTTTCTTTGGTTTTAGAAGAAAAAGGAGATAGCTTGAAACTTTTACTTATATTAGTGGTTTTAATGGTACTTGCGATACCGTTACTATAAAGAATGGGGGTTTACCCCTGTTCCACTAATATAATTGTATCAAAACAATATTAAAAAATCAATTTTCTTTTTCATATCTTTTCAGATACTCTTTTATAAATTTTCTGACTTCTTTGCTACTGTCGCTGTCATTTTCTTTTGCAACTTTTATAAATCTATTTTTCAAAGTTGTATCAACTCTAATTGTGAAGTTAGATATTTGTTTTTTTTCGCTCATAAAAAACCTTATTTTTTACTGTGTTTGCATTGACAAAATATTACCCAAATAAAAATTATTTGAGTAATAAATCATCAAGCACCAGGAGTGTTATATTTCCCTGTTCTGTTCTCGATACTATTACCAACAGTTTCTTTAATATCGACACCCGTTTCTTTGAAACCTAATATACTTAAAAACATTTCTGCACCACTAAATACAAGATAAAAAGCTGTAAATAAACTAATAACCATAGTTCCAACAGTTAATACACCTTGTAAAAATAAAAAGAAAAGAACTAAACCATAATTAGATTCAGTTCTGACTAAATCTATCATCAAATTGAAATTTTTATCGAAAATGATAGTAGCCAAATCTTTAATTAAACTAATTGCTAAAATAGTTACAACAACACTAAGTACAATTAAAATAGGTTTAAAAGCTAAAGCAATACCTCTAGTTATGAAACTTTTGATAACCTCTGTTTGTTGCTGACTACCTGCATATACTATCAAGAAAGGCGAAATTAAAAAATAAATAAATACAGATATAAAATACCAAGTTATAATCATTAAACTAGCCATACTTAAAGCAATTACAGGAAAATATATGACTAAATTTTTCATCATTATTATAGTAATGGCTAAACCAATTCCATTCACTGCTTCTTTAAAAAAAGGTATTCTACTAAGAAAATTACCTAACAATGGAATATTATCAATTTTATCTATTGTTAAAACTTTTTTAATGCTATCAGCTCCTGGCAACATCATATATGCAAGTTTTGGAAATATACTTTCAAATACTCCACTTGTATTACTACCATCTAAATTATCATCTGTACTTGATTGTTTTTGATATTCTTTTAGTTCAGATTTTTCGTTAGTTTTTGCACCAAACATATTAAGATTATCCGTTACAATATTTGTAACTGCCACTTGAGGAATTGCTAAAAAACCTTGTTCTGCTACTGTATGATATTGAATTTTTGCAATTTTAAAAAGTTGCTTTTTATCTTCACTCATTTTCATAGCATTAGCTACTTCTTTGAGTTTTTTATCAATTTTATCTATCTCTTTGTTTAGAACTCTAACTCTTCTTTCTACCTGCCCACAAATTTGCAATGTTAATATTGGCTCTTGTTCTGTTTTATAAAATTGTGATATAGCATTAGTTCCACCTTTTTGCAACCATTTAGTTAATTGAAATCTATTTGGAAAAGACTGATTATCTGCTAACTCGAAAAATGATTTTAATCTGTATGTATTCCATTGTACAGGACAATTATTGACAACATATTCAAGAGATTCTAATTCTTTTTTATTTTTCATTTCTTCGATAATTAAATTTTTAACTTCTTTTTCTGTTAAAAAACCTGCATTTCTTCTTTTGAAATTTATGTATGATGTGCTAAATATATTAGCTGTTTCATCTGCAAATTTTATAGATTTTTGAAAAAGTAAACCTGCTGTATTTTGAAAAGTAGATAATCTTATATCATCTTTGTTATTATCTGTAAAATGACCATTTGTAAAGTAGAACATAAATATAAGAACAAAAGACATAACACCTTTTTCAGCTATATCATCAAAATCATTTATTTTTGATATTTTCTTAGTTATTTTTGTTAATCCCATCAAACCTAAAGTAAAAGGTAAAATTAATAAAAATAAAGATGTTTTCATCTTTAAAAGTAACTTATCAAACTTTGCTCTAAATTCCCAAATATATAAAATTACATTATTTGATAGATACTCACTAATACTATCAATTTTTATAGTAGTATATTTTTTTGTAACTTCTTCATCTTTTGTAAGAATTACGGAAGAAGCAGGGATAATTTGTCCTGTTTCTACTGTTTCCACCGTTGTTTCAGTTGTTGTTACACTATTATTAGGATATATCGTATAACCATCTTTAAGTACAATTCTATTAAGTTCAAGAGATTTTTTAATATCAACAATAGTTTCATTAAAAGTAAGACAAGCTAAAAGATAACTAGCTGTAGTTAAATATTTTTTATCTCCTACTTGAGTGAACTCTGCATCTTCACTTAAATATTTATTCTCTAAGTCTTTTAACTGTTGATTGATATTTGAAGTTTCCGCATTATACTTTTTTATAGTTTCAGTATCTATCTTGTAACTTTTAGCTAAATTCTCAAGTTCAGTAATAGTTGGTATATTTTCATTTATACAATCATTATTTTTGAAGATAAATTGCTTAGGTACTTGATTATAATTTATTGCTCCACTTAAACCTTTTTCATATACATCAATTATTGTTCTTCCTGTTCTGCCATCAATACTTGAGAGTAATGCTTTATATTTAGTGGGGTTTTTTAATATGCTATCATAATTCACATAACAATGAGTAGGTTCACTTTTAAAATATTGCAAATACGACTTATCACTTTGAGTTTGTTCATTTGCTACCACACCTGTAACAAATAAGGTTATAAATACAAATAATCTTATTAATTTCATAGCTTATTCGCTTCTATGTATTTTTGTTTAGCTTGTTCGTTATTACTTTTAAGTTTATAAGCAAAATAAATACTAGATATAAATGCAAAAATAAGTGGATATAAATAATAAATATTATTTGAAAACATACCATATTGTTGTGAATCTAAGCCAAATAAATAAATACTAAAAATTATAGCTATAACATTGATAAATCCTGCAATAGCTTTTAATATTTGTTCTTGTTTTACTGCTTCACTTATTAATATCTTTTTTTCAACATCTACACCACATTTAGGACATTTTTCAACATCACTACTTATTGCTTCTTGACACTCTGGGCATTTGATTAACATTCTTTATCCTTTGAAATTTTAATGTAAAAACCGACTGTATCTAAATTTAAAAAATTTATTTTTTTCTCTTTAAACTCTTTGATAAATTTAGGTAATATTTGCGGTATTTTTTGCTTACTGTTGATATTGATATTTTTTGTCAAACTTGTAAAATAATAAATATCTTTTTTGCTAAATAATCGTTTTAAATCATAAATTAAAAAAACGATAAAACTAAAATATATAGATATATACAATATCTTTTCAATTAATTGTTCTAAATCATATATATAAATACCTAAAAAACATAAAGCTGAAAAAAAGATACTATATACTAAAAAATAAGACTTTAAAAATTTAAGTATAAAGACAGTAAATATCATCAGTAAAGTACCTAATAAAACACTTAAAATAGTAAAGTTATAAAGATTAAAATTTGCAATTAGAAACAATAATAAAAACAAATATTTTAATAAAAATATTTTTTCACGACTAACTTCTGTTAAATAACTCAACTTTCCATCTATTTTTACTTTTTCATCATCTATTTTTTCTATATTTACACTTTTAGTAAACCATAAAAAGAATGGTATTTTATTCAATCTAGCTATCATTTTTTACCCCTAAAAAATCTAAATAAACTAATAGTTAAAGCAATACAAAACAATATAAATAACAAGTTATTATCAATGATGTTTAGTTCTGCTTTTGCTATCTCACAATAGCTATAATATAAAACTATAATATAAGCAATAGAAAATACTACTTTAACAAATATTTTCATCATTTATCCACTCTTAATAAGATTTTATTTGATATATATAGTCTTATATATTCTTTGTCTTGATTATATGTAACTTCATTAAAATAATTGAAATAATCTTGACTCAATCCATCACAAGCTATATATTTATATTTAAAATATGCAATTTTCAATTTTTGGCAAAGTTTTAAAATATCTTTTGTGCTAATATCACTTATATTTAATATTTTTTCTATTCGCTTTTTTGTTAGTTCTATCGGTATTAAATCATCTATATCTATCTTCTGCTCTATCTTGAGCAATTTGAAACTATTTGTAATTAGCTTGTCTTTATGGATAGTATTACATTTAGCCAGTCGTACTATTTTTTTATCTAAATTATCCACTACAAACCGAATTATCGGCTTAGTTACTTTTTTCATTTTATATCCTTTTTATATGTTATACGGATATTGTATAACTTTTGCACTTACAAACACAAGAAAAAAAATAGTTTTTTTCTATTTTCTCTGAATTTAATATAACTTTATATAAAATTCAAATGTTTCTTATCTACTCATCTGAACATTTCTTTTATTTTGTTCATTGTTTTTCTCTCTGTTATTTTGTAAATCTCTCACAATATCTTGTTTACTATGCTGTATATCACTCAATAAAATTTCTTTATTCGCAATAATGATACTATCTTTATTCAATTTACAATATCTTACATTAAAACTATTCTTTATGTATTCTTCAAAACTTTTATCATTTATAGCTTCATCTCTTGCTTGTTGTATTACTTCTTTTATTCTATCTATATTAAGTTCTATAAAATTATCGCCTGTAATATTTTCTAATTCTATTGCTAATCTATTTAGATTTGTAGTACCTATTTTATATTGTAAATAAGTTAAACTATTATATGTAATATCATTTTTAAAATCGTGTACTACATTACTATCTATAACACTATATTTAGCATTATTAGTTTTAATCATATCATAGCTACCCTCTTTGTATTGTTTATTGTCTTTTTCAAAATAATTTATTAATTGCTTTATGTCTAATTGCATTATTTTATCTATATTTGCATAAGTTAAATTATTAGATGATACTTTAGTAGCTTTTTGATATTGATTAATGTTTGCTCTTATTTCACTTGCTTTTTGTTGTTCTTGTTGTCGTTTTAATTCTTTAGCTTTTATATTACTAATAGCTTTCTCTTCTAACTTATCTATGTTCATTACTCTATCGCTTTTAATAATGTGAGGAACAGCTTCAATCGGACTCTGATAATAAAAAGTTGAAGGATTTTGAGATATACCTTTATCTATAAATTCATCTAATTTTAAAGCTTTTGTAGTTATTTTTTGAAACTCTTTATAAGTATCAGTATCAGTAAAAGATAATTTTTTGTTTAGTGGTATTATTATTCTATATCTATCTTTAATACCTTTACTTTTACCACTATCCGTAAACTTCTCTATTTGATGACTCTTCGACGGCAATATCATAGCACTAATATTATGACTTTTTAAAAGCTCTTTAGCTTCTTTAATACTAAGCTGTGAAGTGTCTATATCATTGTCTATATCATAGATTAACACATTATTAAAACACTTAATATTATTATTATTTCTCTGATTATTTTTTTTAGTTAATTTATCTCCGTATTCAACCATACTATAACTATTCGTTTTCATTAGTGTTGCTAGTTCAATATAACTATTAACTTCTACTGTTTTCCACTTATTTAATGCTAATATTTTTCCATTTTTATCTTTTGTTTTATCATCTGATATACTTATGTTTAATGGCATTGTCTTAATCTCCTTTTGTTGTTTCTTATCCACTTCAATATTTAATGGTTGATATTTATATAAATCTTGACATATATTAATAGCTTCTCTTGATGATAAATTAATCTCTTTTTGCAAAAAATCAATAATATTTTTTGGCTTTTGTCTATTGTTTATATTATTTATTTTATTATCATCTGTAAGCTTAAAATCATTTGCATTTAATTTATACTTTTCTACTGCATAAGCTAATACATTACTAGCTTTCAAATTTTGTTTTAACATTGTCAAAGATATATTATTATTAATCTTTTCATTCTCCTGTTCCTCTAATTCTATCTTTTTATACACTTGTACTACAGATGTTGGTCTTTCATATATTTTTTGCTTTATCACTTCCAGTTCTGTAAAAGATAAGGTTTTTTTCTCTAACTGCTCTTTTTCTCTTAATCGTTTTGCTATTTGTTTTTTAACTTCCTGTACAAATTCATCATTCCCTTGTATCTCTAAAGTACATAAAGTCCATTCTTTTGCTTCTGCTATATCTAACATTAATCTAACTTCTTCTTGTAAATTTTTATTACCTATTGAATTAGATACTATTTCATCTCCATTATCTTCAATATCTATATTTTTATTATTATTTATAAATCTTGTTTTATCTTCTTTAACATCTACATAATAACCTCTCAAATTTTCATCTAATAAATGATTATAATATTTATAAAATATTTTTTGTTGATATGTTAATTCAATAAATATTTTATTTTTTTTATTATCTATTTTATTACTACTATGTTTATATATATCTTCTAAAACTTCTTTAGTTATTTTACTTCTTCTTTTATCTATTTCTACTATTCTTTTGTGATAATAATTACTTAATACTTCTTCTAATTCTTTTAAATCTTTATGTTCATTATATTTAAAATCTTTATCTAAAGTAACTTTATGTATATGTTCAAAATCTTTACCTTTTAAATTTATATCTTTACCATTATTATTTACTATCTTATAGTAATGATTTGACTTTGTTTTTACTTCTCTATATAGTATATTATTATCATTAAAATATTGTAATAATTCATTATTACTTTTTATATATTTTAATTCTTCTTTATAATATTTTCTATCTCTTGCTATTTGTGTATCTGCTTCTGTACCTTGTCGTTTTCTTTTATGCTCTCTTGGTTGAGATAATCCATATTTTTTATTGATATATGCTTGTAATGTATCATCTATAAAACTATTATTATGAAATGTTGTTCTTAATTTTGTATCACTCAAAGGATTATATAAAGATATACCTATATGTATATGATTATATCGTTCATTGCCTTTTTCATCTACTTTTATTTTAGGCTGATGTTCTTCTGCATAGGCTATTACTTCATTATCTAAATCATAACCACTTGTATGATGTTTAATATATGTTTCTACTATATCTTTTTTCATTTCAGATACTTCATCATCTGACATATCTTTCATTTTGTTAATATCATCTTTACTAAATGATACAACTATCATCAAATAATTATCTTTATAGTTTTTTTCTTTATTTAAAAATTCTTCTGTCTTTTTAAAAATATCTAAACATCCATATAGTGGAACTACATTATCTTTTTCATTTCTTGTATATTTACTATCTTTTTTATTCCCTGTTATCAAATATTGACTATAGCCACTCTTACCTCTTTGTATTCTTACTATCATTACATACCTTTTAATACTTCTATTAATTGATGTTCAATTATTGTTAATTCATCTTTTATATTATTATAATCAACATCATTTAACTTATTGCTTTTATTTGCTATATTTAGATTATGTGCTATTTGGTTTATATTATTCCCCACCTTATTTATACTACCTATTAATCTTTTTATATCTTTTGATGTATCTATTGCTATATTACTTTTTGAGATACTATCTCTTAAGTAATCACTTCTATTTTTATTTACTGAAATAGCTTTTAAAGTAAGCATATTATCTAGTTCTTCACTTATTCTTAATGTAATTAATTTCATTGCCATTTTATTAACCTTATTTTTACTATATAGACATATAACAATCATAATGCTATTGCTTATAATAGTGTTATTATTATATTAAGATTAACTAAATAATTATAAGTTAATCATAATTGGGTTTTTTAAGGGTTTACCCTTGAAGCACGACATCATTATATAGAAACGGAGTGTATATATAATGGTTGTCGTGCCACACAAACTAATTTATAGCAAAATAATAACTATATATTTCTTAAAATATGCTTTTATAATTAAGATTTTTTTAAGAAATAAGTCTATATAATACATATGAATATAAATACAATAAAGGCTTAACAATGGCAAAAGTGAAAACAGAACTAAGCAAAAGTGAAATTGAAGCTAAGAAAGATGAGTTAAAAGCTAAAATCTCTGAAAGTAAAAAGAAAGCTTTGGTTGGTCGTTCAAGTCCTGCAAAAGATTTTTTAAATGAAATAAGCGATATTGTAAAAGACGCTTTAAAATATAATGTAAGCTACAAGCAATTAACTAAAGATATATTAGAAATATATAACTTTAAAGTAAGTGAGCAAACAATAAGAGCATTTGCACATAATACACTAGGTATTAAAAAAAAGACAAGAGCAAAAACTACTATTAAGAATGAAGCAGTAACGGAAGCAGTAACAACAGCAAAAGATGAAGAATTAACATCATCACAATTAAAAGAACAACCAACAGTAAATAATGTAGCAAAAGGGAGAGAAACATTATGATATATATAGTAATAAATTCTAAAGGTGGAGTAGGAAAAAGTACATTTAGCAATCAAATATTAGCACACTATCTATATGAAAAAAACAAAAAACAAAAAACAAAGTTAATAGAAATAGATGATGAAAATGAAGATAGTAAAATACTTAAGGATAGTGAAATATTAACATCTAAACTCATTAGTACAAATAAAATAAATACAATAGATGAAATTTTTCTTGAAGATAAAGATGTAGTAATTGATGTTGGTGGTAATAAAACAGCAACTATATTTTTAAAAGAATTAGAAAATATAGAACTAGATGATAATGTAACTTTTTGTATTCCTCTTGGTACAGGTATTCAAGATGTAGCAAATGCAAAAGACACTCAAATTGCTATCAATAAGATACAACAAAATGCAAAAATTATATTTGTATTAAGTAGTAATAAGGGTGATGATATAGAAGATGATTATGTTCAATTTTTTGGAAGTAAATTTATAGATACTAAGTTTCAAATTAATAGTGATAAATATGTAGTTATTAATTATGATAGTGTATTAAATAATAGTAAATCTTTTAACAAGACTTATTATGATATATCTAATAATAAAACTGATTTTTGGAAATTAGCAAAAGAAGCACAAAAAGAACAAAATACAGAAGATAAAGACTACTATCTTTTTATGAATAGATTTAAAAAGAAAGCAATTATATATAGAGAATACATAGAAAATGATGTATTTAATAGATTAGATGAATTGTTAGAAAGATAAAATAATGAGTGATGATATAAAAAACTTTAGAGAAGCAGTAGAAAAGTTTGATGAATTGCTACTTAACTTGGATGTGTTAGATGATAAATTATCATCTAATATATCTAATTATGTATCAACATCTGAAAATATATCCACTAGCACATCTCAACAAAAAAATATAATAGAAGCTATTTCAAACTTACAAATAGAAACTAAAAATTTAATAGATAATTTCAATGAAATTGATAAAACAATATATACAAAGATAAATGATTTTGTTACAGAACTAGAGTACACATTAAACAATTCTATTAATAAAATTGATATGTCAAAATTATCAAATAAAATTGAAAGAATTTTAGAAGATGATATAGTAAATTTAAAAATAAACATACAAGATTTAAAAAATATAAATATAGATTTTAAAGAAGCAGATAGAAATCTAAAAACAATATCAAATAATGTAGTAAAACAATCACAAATTATAAAACATACTACTGATAAATTCAATATTCAAATCAATAAAATAAATAGATACTTTGCATTTGTTTTTATTGGAATAGGAACAATAATAGGTGCTTTACTGATGGGAAGCTTTGGACTAAAATTTTTAGAAAATAGAATGTTTAGAAATGAACAAATAGCAATACAACAATATCTTGATGAAAAAAATCAACTAGAAACAACCTATGCAAATGCTTCAAAACTAGAAGAAAAAGCTAGAAAATTAAAAATAGAGTATATCATAGAAAACAAAGAAAAATACATCATAATACCAAGACAAAATGTTATTAAAAGTTATGACAACAGCAAATATCAAATTTGGCAATTAAGAAATTAATTAAAACTCCCCCCCCCATTTAGGGGTTTACTAAATCTCAAAAACACATTAAAAAACGGCACTAACCAATAATAGTTTTATTACTTATATATATACAGTATATATCACAGATTACTTTTTATTTATCAAATGTAGCACTCCGTGCTAGTAAAAATAAGGTTTTTATATTTTTACTTGAGAAAAATTGTAAAAAATCAAAATAAAGCTCAACAGCAAAAAAAACCATAAAACACTTATTTTAGTATCACTTTTAAATAAAAATGCTATATATTGCAGATATATGCTATATATAGCCATATTTTAAACTTCACAAAATGCAGTATTTGTATAATTGTTTAAGTTTCAAGAGATAAAACACTAAACTTAAATTATAAAACATAAGAAAATACACACAAACACTTATATTCTACTTAATATATCACTAAATATATATTATTAAATTTAGTAATTTAGTGATATATTAAGCATATATTTATAATAAAATATAATAAAACTACAACAATAAAAATACTAAGAAAATAGCTAAATATATACCAGAATAGACATTTATTCACTTATAAAACACTTAAATTATAGATAAGTTATTAAAGTTTTATTAGTATATCTTGAATAGATTTGAGCAGTATTTAGAATATTAACATTTACTTAATAATATAAATTAATACAAAAATTTAAGTTTTAAAAAACTAGATAATATTCTTAAATAAAATAATTAATTATATAATTAAAGTTTTATTTAAGTTGAATATATAAGAAACAGTAGTTTATCATATTTTTTCAAAAATCGCTCATATTTGCCCTACAAGCCATTTTTTGCTCAAAGACATACATTT
>CAZAOJ010000048.1:0-13559 GCA_964486745.1 uncultured Arcobacteraceae bacterium | reverse complement strand
AACATCAAGTAAGCTTATATGCAGCGACTAAAAAGTCAAATGAGATGATGGCACATACTTATGCTCACCTCTATGGCATACAAGTAACAGGACTACGATTTTTCACAGTCTATGGACCATGGGGAAGACCAGATATGGCACCAATGCTCTTTACAGATGCTATACTTAACGACCGTGCTATAAGAGTGTTTAACAATGGTAAGATGAGTAGAGACTTTGCTTACACAGATGATATAATTGCAGCATAAAAGAGATAGAGTTTAAAATTACAAATCAAGAGAAAAGGAAATATATATGAAAGAAAATAAAATGTTAAAATTTGCATTAGTAGGTTGTGGAAGAATAGCAAAAAGACATAGTGAGTTGTTAGGTTTAAATCAAATTGAGAATGCTTCGTTGGTAGCTGTTTGTGATATTATAGAATCAAAAGCCAAAGAAAAAGGTGAGCAATACAATATTCCATATTATACAGATATGGATGAAATGATGAAGAATGAAGATATTGATGTTGTTTCTGTTTTATCAGAGAGTGGTTATCATGCAAAGCATGTTATAAACCTTGCAAAATATGGAAAACATATAGTTGTTGAAAAGCCAATGGCACTAACACTTGATGATGCAGATGCAATGATAAAGGCATGCGATGAAAATAATGCAAGATTATTTGTAGTAAAACAAAATAGATTTAATGTACCTGTTGTAAAATTAAGAGAAGCATTAGAAGCTGATAGATTTGGAAAACTTGTGCTTGGAACTATAAGAGTTAGATGGTGTCGTGACCAGAATTATTATGATCAAGCAGATTGGAGAGGTAAGTGGTCTATGGATGGTGGGGTACTTACAAATCAAGCCAGTCATCATGTGGATTTACTTGAATGGATGATGGGAGATGTTGAAAGTGTATTTGCAAAAAGTACAACAGCACTGGTAGATATCGAAGCAGAAGATACAGCTATAGTTACACTTAAATTTAAAAATGGTGCATTAGGTATCATTGAAGCTACTACAGCAGTACGACCAAAAGATTTAGAGGGTTCTATTTCAGTTTTAGGTGAAAAAGGAACTGTAGAAATTGGTGGATTTGCAGTAAATAAAATGCTTCATTGGAATTTTCAAGAAGAGATAGAAGGTGATGATAGAGTTATGGAAGATTATTCTGTAAATCCACCTAATGTATATGGTTTTGGACATCAAGCATATTATGAACATGTCGTTGATAGTATTTTAAACAATAAAGCTCATTTAGTAGATGGTCTTGTAGGAAGAAAATCTTTAGAACTAGTAACTGCAATATATGAATCTATAGAAACTGGTAAAGAAGTGTTTTTAAGATTTAAACCTACTAAATGTAAATTAGGACAACTTAGTGAATAATAAGCCAACTATTTTTACATCACAAATAAAAGATGTAAATTTTGGTAAAAACTGTAAAATAGTAGAGCCATTAAATATCTATGGTTGTACTGTAGGTGATGATACTTTCATAGGTCCTTTTGTAGAGATACAAAAAGATGTAACTATAGGTAAAAATTGTAAAATACAATCTCATAGTTTTATATGTGAGTTAGTAACGATTGGAGATAATACTGTGATTGCTCATGGTGTTATGTTTATAAATGATTTATTTTCAAATGGTGGTCCAGCAAATGGAGATAAAAATCTTTGGAAAAGTACGTCGATAGGTAATAATGTATCTATAGGAAGTAACTCTACAATATTACCTGTGAATATTTGTAATAATGTAGTAATAGGTGCTGGATCAGTTGTAACAAAAGATATAAAAGAGTCTGGAGTTTATATTGGTAATCCAGCAAAAAAAGTAAGGGATATATAAAATGATAAAATTTTTAGATTTAAAAAAACAATATGAAGATATAAAAGATGAAATTGATGAAGCAATTAAAAATGTGATAAGTGAAACTGCTTTTATAGGTGGAAAGTATGTGACTAAATTTGAAGAAGAGTTTGCTATTTATCAAGAAGCTAAATATTGTATAGGAGTAGGAAATGGCACTGATGCACTAGAAATAGCTATAGAATCACTTGATTTACCAAAAGGAAGTGAGATAATAGTCCCAGCAAATAGTTTTATTGCATCTTCTGAAGCAGTTACTAGAAGTGGTCATAAAGTTGTATTTTGTGATTGTGATGAAAATAATTATACTATATCAATACCAAGTATAAAATCTAAACTTACATCAAATACAAAAGCAATAATGGCAGTACATTTATATGGTCACCCTTGTGATTTGGATGAGATACTGTCTATAGCCAAAGAACATGATTTAAAAATAATAGAAGATTGTGCTCAAGCCCATGGTGCAGAGTATAAAGGTGAAAAAGTAGGAGCTATAGGTGACATAGGAACTTTTAGTTTTTACCCTGGTAAAAACCTTGGTGCTTATGGTGATGGTGGAGCAATAATTACTAACGATGAAAACTTAGCTAAAAAATGTAAAATGATAGCAAACCATGGAAGAATAGAAAAATATAACCATGAGTTTGAAGGTAGAAATTCAAGACTTGATGGACTACAAGCTGCAATTCTGTCTGTAAAATTAAAACATCTTGATAAATGGACAGAAGCTAGAATAAAAGTAGCAGACTTTTATCTTGAAAACCTCAAAGATATCGATGGAATAGTTTTACCAAAAAGAGAAAATTGGGCAAAACAGGTTTATCATCTATTTGTTATTAGAACCAAAAAAAGGGATGAACTTCAAAAATATTTAAAAGACAATGAAATTTCAAGTGGTGTACATTATCCTATATCATTACCAAAATTAAAAGCATATGATTATACAAAACAAGCTAGAGAAGAGTTTTTTGCTAACAGTAGCGATAGTGAGCTTTTAAGTTTACCTATTGGTGATCATTTAAGTAAGAATGATTTAATTCAATGTATTGATATATTAAAACAATTTTTAAAAGAAGATTAAAAAGAAAATGAATATAAAGATATTAGATTGCACCCTTCGTGATGGTGGGTATATAAATGACTGGAATTTTACTAATAATCAAATAAAAAATATTATCAATGCTCTTGAGACTTCAAAAATAGATATTATAGAATGTGGCTATTTAAATGAAAAAAAAGGGCAAGAGTCTAATTCAACACTTTTTAAAAATACTAAAATATTTGATGATTTTATAAAAGATACAAATAATGCTATTAAAAAAGTTGTTATGATAAATTTGGGTGACTATGATATATCTAACTTACCAAAACAAAATATGACTAAAATCGATGGTATTAGACTAGCTTTTCATAAAAAAGATTTAAAACTAGCATTATCTCAAGCAGAAAAAATGATAGATTTAGGTTATCATATCTATTTTCAACCAATGGTTACAAAAAATTATAGTGATTTAGAATTTTTATCTTTGATAGGAAAGTCAAATAAACTAAATATTTACTCTTTTTATATAGTAGATAGTTTTGGATCAATGACACTAAATGAGTTTCAAAAGTATATGATATTAGCTCATAATAATCTAAATAAAAATATATCGTTAGGTTATCACTCACATAACAATATGCAGTTAGCTTTCTCGAATGCTATAAATATGTGTAATATGAATATTAAACGAAATATTGTCATAGATGCTAGTATATACGGCATTGGTCGAGGAGCAGGCAACTTAAATACAGAGCTTATAACTGATTATGTAAATCATACTTATGATAAATCTTATGATATATTGCCATTATTAGAGATGATAGATACATTTTTAAATTCACTTATGCAAAAAAATCCTTGGGGATTTTCACCTGCACAGTATCTTTCAGCTTCGTTTGATTGTCATCCTAACTATGCTACATATCTTATAAATAAAAATACAAATCATATAGTAGGAGTCAAAAAGGTATTGGAATCTTTACTAGAAGAAAATAAAGCTTCATTTGATAAAGATTTAATAGAAAATTTGTATATTAATTTTTTATTAGAAACAAAAACAACTATTAAAAATAGTTTGGA
Organism: uncultured Arcobacteraceae bacterium; assembly: GCA_964486745.1. Classification (GTDB taxonomy): domain Bacteria; phylum Campylobacterota; class Campylobacteria; order Campylobacterales; family Arcobacteraceae; genus JAYEFX01. The sequence continues at coordinate 9,579 of CAZAOJ010000048.1, read as the reverse complement.
GTTACCAAAAGATAAAAAAATCTTACTTATAGCTTCAGGTAAAAGTGTAGCTGAGTATCAAGATTTAGTATTAAATAAGATCAATTCAGAGAAATATATAACAATAGCACTAAATCATAAACCAAACTTCAAGTGTGATTATTATTTCTTTTCAAATCAAAAAAGATTTGATGAATTTAAAAATATTTTAGAACAGAATAAGATAATTATCACATCAAATTTATTATCTAATATAGATGTAACTATAGTCTTGGATATAAATCCATTGGTATATATAAAAGATATATTTATAACAAATGTAGCAACAGTATTTATAAACTATCTGATATCTAAAAATATAAAAGAGGTTGAAATTGTAGGACTTGATGGTTATAAGATAACTGAATCTAACTATAATTATGATGAGACATCAGTTATAAATGATAATCAAGAATTAGAAGAACAAAATAATTTATTAGGTAATTCTTTAAAGTTTTTGAGTAATAAAATAAATATAGAACTAGTAACTCCAAGTATATTTAAAAAAGATATTGATTTAAGAATCCTAGGAGTAATACCAGCTAGATATAAGTCTAGTAGATTTGAAGGAAAACCACTCTGCTTGATAAATAATATTCCCATGATAAAAAGAACATATACTCAAGCAAAGAAATCAAATTTATTGACAAAATTAGTAGTAGCAACAGATGATAAGAAAATAGAAGAATATTGTAAAAGTGAAAATATACCTGTTATTATTACAAGTAAAGATTGTCTCACGGGAACAGATAGAATTGCAGAAGTATCTAAAAAAGAACACTATGATTTATATGTAAATATACAAGGTGATGAACCAGTAATAGATTCTTCAAGTATAGATGAAATAGTAGCTGAGTATTTACAATATAAAGATAAATATGTGGCTTATAATCTATATAAACAAATAAATATAAAAGATGAAGTAAATAGTAATACAATTATAAAAACAATAGTAAATGAAAAAGATGAATTACTTTATATGTCAAGATTAGGAGTGCCATTTAATAAGTCATCAAAGCAACCAATATTCAAAAAGCAAGTTTGTGTATACGGTTTTACAAAAAAAGCTTTAGTACTATTTTCTAGTAGAGATAAAACACTAAATGAACAGTATGAAGATATAGAGATATTGAGATTTTTAGATATGGGATATAAAGTTAAGATGAAAGAAACTTCAGTTGATTCTATTGCTGTAGATATTCCTGCAGATATAGAAAAAGTAGAAACTTTTTTAGATAAAAATGGATTAGAGTAATGATTAAAAATATATTATTTGATTTTGATGGGGTTATACTAGATAGTATGCCCATAAGAGAGTATGGATTTAGAGAAATTTTTAAAGATTTTGATGATAATTTAGTAGAAAAATTATTATACTATCATAATCAAAATGGTGGATTATCAAGATATGTAAAGATTAGATATTTTTATGAAAAATTGTTAAATCGAGATATATCTGATAATGAAATAAAAGTTTTAGCAGAATCTTTTTCACAAATCATGAAAAAAGAGTTAATAAATAAAAAGTATCTTATAGATAAAACGGTGGAATTTTTAGAAACAAGTTATAAAAAATACAACCTACATATAGTATCTGGTTCGGATGAAGAGGAATTGAAATATTTATGTAGGTATTTAGATGTAAAGAAATATTTTATATCTATAAATGGTTCACCAACTCATAAAAATAATTTAGTCAAAAATTTATTAACGATGTATAAGTATAATATAAACGAAACTATACTTATAGGTGATAGTATAAATGATTATGAGGCAGCAAAAGTAAATGATATTAGTTTTTATGGATATAACAATAAGAAACTAGTTGATTTTAGCACACACTATATTTATAGTTTTGAGATACTAAAGTAAAGGTAAGAAGTATGAAATTTCTTTGTGTAACTGGTTATGGAGCAACTGGTCAAACAGCATTATTAGATTTGATTAGAGAATTTAAAAACTACAATATTCCACCAAATTTTGAATTTAGACTTATTAAAGACCCTCATGGAATTATAGATTTAGAAAATTTCTTAGTTAATGATTGGGATATTTTAAGAAGTGATTACGCTATTAAAGATTTTTTAGAATTATGTAATGTAATTAATCGAAAAGATTTAAAATTATTTCAAATTGGATATGACTATCAAAGAGATGTATCAAAATCTTTTATTTTAGATGCACATACATATATTAATAAAATATCAACTATTACATATTTAGGAAAAAGTAGAATTTATGATTTTAAATTATCTAAATATGATTTTTTTAAAAAGAAATTGTTGAATAAATTATTTGGTCTTAATAAAAGCTCAGTTATGTTTTTATCACAACCAAATAAAGAACAATTTATTATAGAAACAAGAAAGTTTATTGAACAAATTTTTAAAAATTTTTCTGGTACAGCTGATACTATTGTAGTTGATAATGCCATACCAACATCAAACATAACAAAAGCTTTAAATTATTTTAATAGTATTAAATTAATTATAGTTGATAGAGATCCAAGAGATACTTATGTTGATTTGAGAAGAAAAAATTTATTAATAGGAGCTGAATTAATAGCAAGTGATGACGTATATAAATATATTAAATGGTTTAAAACAATTCGTCATAAAACTAATATAGATAATAAAAATATAATAAAAATTAAATTTGAAGATTTGATTTTAGATTATGATAATACATTAAAAGAAATAAAACAATTTTTAGGAGACGATATAGAACATATAGATAAATTCAAATTCTTAGATCCACAAAAATCAAGAAAAAATATAGGAATCTGGAAAGATTATCCTAATCAGGAAGTCATGACAAGAATTGCAAATGAACTGCCAGAGTATTGTTATAATTGAATATGTTTAAATCAGAATTTAATAAAAATGTTTTAACTTTAATGAAGGGGACAACAATTGCACAATTTATAGTTATTGCGATAAGTCCAATTCTTACAAGGCTTTACTCACCAGAAGAATTTGGTATATTTGCTTTGTATTCAAGTTTAGTATTTATCACAGCATCGTTTTCAACTGGAAAATATGAACTTGCTATAATGTTTCCAAAAAAGAAAATAGATGCATTGGCAGTTATGAGTTTATCTATAGCTATATTAATTTCAATAACATTCCTATTGTTATTTATTATTTTTATTTTCAATATTGAAATAGCAATATTATTAGGTAATGAAAATGTTGCTTTTTGGCTATATTTTTTACCTATATCTGTTTTAATGGCAGGAGTATATAAAAATTTAAATTATTTTGCTATTAGAGAGAAGCAGTTTTCTCCTCTTTCGTCTAGTAAGGTGACTCAATCGATAGGTACATCTTCAATAAATTTATTTTTCGGTTTTTTAAATTATGGTGTGTTGGGATTAGTTGTTGGTAATATTGTAGGTTTTTTTATTTCTAGTTATCTATTATATAAACAAGTAATAAAAGAAAATATACAAATTTTTAGAAATATAAGTAGGCTGAAAATGATGGCATTAGCAAAACAATATATCAAATTTCCAAAATATGATATGCCAGCATCATTAATTAATACTTTATCTAGAAATATAATTCCAATTCTTTTAGTCACATTTTTTAGTCCAATTATTGCAGGATATTATTATTTAACACAAAGAATAATTACTTTACCATCAAATATAATTGCTTCTTCAATTTCAGATGTATTTAGACAGCAAGCTACGACCGATTATAAAAGATATAATAATGCTAAAAAAATTTACATCAGTACTTTTAAAAAATTATTTATTATTAGTTTTTTTCCAAGTATGATACTGTTTTTTTATGCTAAAGATCTTTTTATACTTGTTTTTGGTGTTAATTGGGAAATGGCAGGTTTTTATACACAGATATTAACACCTATGTTGTTTTTCAGATTTATATCTACTCCATTAAGTTTTATGTTTACAGTAGTAGGAAAGCAATCTTTAAATTTAATTGGACAAATTATATTTTTATGTATGATACTAATCTCTTTTGCAATGGGAGTATATTTTCACTCTGATATTATAACAATGTATTGCATATCTCTTACTGCATCATTATTTTATATTGTATATATAGTTATTTCATATAAAATGGCATTAGGTTATAGATAATGTATTTACTTATTTCATTTATTGCTCTTATATTTTCATTTATATTATTTAAAAAAGTTTCAGGAAGTTTGAAATTAACTCAGTTAAATATGATTAGCTGGTTATTTTTTTATAGTCTTATACTGCAATCATTTATTGCATCAATTCTTGTTGTTTATAATATTGATAATCAATATATGATAAATAAATTATCTGATGAAAACAGTAGAATTTATGGTTGGCTAGCTGTTCAATATACATTAGTCATGATGCCCTTAGGTATGCTTTTTGTTGTAAGGCTTTTTGGCTATAAACATAACAATAATATTTTTCAACGATATGTACACTCTGATATTGTATCCTTCTTATCAATTAAAGATACATATATACGATACCCATTATATATATTTTCAGTCATTTCAATTTTAAGTGTAATATATGTTTTAAATGCATTGGAAAGTATGCCAATTAGTGGGGTTATTCAAGGACTTGCTCATGAAGAGTTAGCAGCACTCAGACAATCTGCTTCAAGAGATTTTCAAGGTAATATTTATATAAGAAATATTTTTGCATTAGGATTAACTCCAATATTAGCTTATATCTCTTTTGCATATTATAAAATGACAAAAAATAAGTTCGATTTAATTTGGTTTCTATTACTTTTTATAGCAACATTATTTATACTTACTTATAATGTTGCTAAATCACCTTTTATCCAATTTTTATTAGGTTTCTTGTTTTTAAATATATTATTGAATGGCTCTATTAAAAGAAAAACATTATTTATATTTTTTGGTTTGGTTATTTTATTATTTGTTTTTTTATATTTTGTCATATCTAATATAACAGATCCATCTATTTTATTTTCATATAACTCTGGAATATTAGGAAGAATACTATTAAGTCAAGCGGCTGGAACATACTTAAGTTTTGATTTATTTCCTCGTGGGATAGACCATATAGGTTTTGCATCTATGTCAGGATTGCTAAATAGTATATTCAATATTGAATCTGTAGATAGATCTGCTAGGTTACTTATGGATAATTATTTTCATTCTAAGATAATTAATGGAACAGGTGGGGTAATTAATTCATTATTTATAGGTGAAGCTTGGGCAAATTTTGGTTTAATCGGAGTATTAGTATCTCCTTTTTATATTGGTATGATAATTCAAACATTATTTATGTTTTTTTTAAAAATGCCTAAAACACCATTATTATTAGGATTATTTGCATTTTTTTCTTATAAAGGTGGAGTTATGGGTGGATTTAATGATTATATATATAGTCCTGGATATACTGTTTTAGTTTTATTATTTTTAATAATATATTTTTCTGGATTATTTTTTAAACAATTAAAAAAGAGATCAATAGGATGAAGTTTTTTTTAGTATATTTAATTATTTTTACATTATATGGATGTGATAATCAAAAAGATATAGAATCAACAGAAGTATTAGAAAATAAGTTACAGATAGCATCTTCAGAAATATCTAGACTTTCAATCAAAAAATATGATAATTTCACTAAAGAAGAAAAAATAAAAGTCTTAGAATCAGATAGACGATTTAATGGCTATATTATAAGAGATTTATCAAGAGCTTATTTTTTAACAAAAGATGAAGAATATAAAAACATTGCTAATGATTTATTTAATATATATAAAGAGAGTTTTGAGGTTAATGGGATTTTACAATCTCAGTATTTTCATAATCAAGGTTCTTGGTATAGAGATACATTTACAAGGGAAATGAATTTATTATATCAATCATATTTATATTTAAATAATAAAGATATTTTAAGTACCATAGAAGAACAAATTTCACTATGGTTAGTAAAAGTAAAAAGAGACTTACATAATGAATACATAATTTTCCCTTATGGAATTAATTTAATTAAAGATGAATTACATATTTACGAAATCAATCCAAATCAAAATTTAGCTATTGCTAGATTATTTTCAAATTTATATTTTGAAAGAAATTCCAAATTTTTCAAGAATCAGTTATTTAAAGAAATAATAATAAATGAGGTAAATGCTGCATTATCATTACAGAACGAGAATGGTTCATTACCTTTAAGAGAAGAATTGCCATTAGTGTTAGATAGTAATTATGGAGGCTTTGCCTCTACAATGCTATATGATATCGTGCAAATGTGGCCTAATAAAGTTTGGATAAAAAAATTAAAAAAAATTGGGAGATGGTTATATAATGATTTTCCAATGAATCATCCTTGGAATATGAAAGAAGACTATCCAAATTATAGGCAAGATAGGTTTTATGCATATAATCTTATCTCTAGGCTATCATCATTTTATATAGCTGATATTGATTCAACATATGCAAAAGAATGGGTTTTATTTATTCAAGAAAAATTCCCAAACGATAACCTGAGATTTGAAACTCGTTGGATAGAATCACTTTCAATACCTAGAAGTTATTATTTAGATAATGAAATTATATTTAATATAAAACCAAAAGTTTATATTAGTGATGATAATACTCATATATTTATAAATATTATTGGTGAATCGATATCAAGTTATGAAATACTTTTAAATGGAGAGCATTTTAATAATGAATCTTTGACACCACTAACAAATGAAGTAAATACTTTGAAAGTATTATATAAACAGTATGATAAAGATTATTCATATTTAGAAGTACTTAAAGATAGTAACAATAAAAATATAATAGTAAATATTATAGATAAGGAGAAGAAAATTGAATAAGAATATAAGAAACATGATATTTCATATACCGATAAAAATAGATATAAATTGGTATAGTGGTAGTCAAATAAGACCACAAAAAATGATACAAGCTTTTAAAGAAATTGGTTATAATGTAGAGTTAGTAATGGGTTGTATAAAAGAAAGAAAAGTACAAATCAATCAAATAAAGCAAAATATTAGTAATGGAATAAAATATGAATTTCTATATAGCGAAACATCAACAATGCCAACAGCTCTTACAGAATCACATCATTTACCTGTATCACCTTTTTTTGATTTTGATTTTTTAAGATATTGTAAAAGTTATGATATTAAAATAGGTTTATATTATAGAGATATATATTGGAAATTAGAATCATATAAAAATGAAGTACCTTTTTTTAAAAGAAAGTTAGCAGAGTTTTTTTATAATTATGACTTAACTCAATATAAAGAGTTTGTGGATATTTTTTATGTTCCATCTTTGGAAATGTATGAATTTATGAAATATAATTTTAGTAATAAAGTAATTTCATTACCTCCAGGTATTGATGAAAAAGAAAACTACAGTGATATAAAAATAAGTTCTGATACATTGGATTTTATCTATGTAGGTGGTACAGGTGAAAATTATAATTTAGAATTATTTTTAAGTGTAATCTCAGATCTAAAAAAAGTAAACTTTACTTTATGCACAAGAGAAAAAGAGTGGTTATTTAACTATGATAAATATTCTAATATTTTAAATAATACTACGGTATATCATAAGTCTGGAAGCGAATTAGACAAATTATACAATAATAGTGATATAGCAATATATTTTATACAACCAAATTTATTTGGGTCCTTTGCTCTTGGCTTAAAATTATTTGAATACATGTCTAATCTAAAACCTATTATTGCTGTAAAAGGCACTGCTATAGGAAATTTCGTAAAAAAATATGATATTGGATGGGTAATTGATTATAGTAAAAATGATTTAAATAATTTAATTACTGAACTAATTCACAATAAAGATGATATTAAAAATAAGATATTGAATATACAAAAAATATTACCTAACAATACTTGGAATGCGAGAGCATTACAAGTAAAAAAAGAATTAACGAGTTTTATTAATGAATAATATTGCATTCTTAATTCCGAGCATGACTATGGGTGGTGCTGAAAAACTAACATTAACTATTATCAATAAGTTATCTGAATCAAAAGATATATTGATATATTTAATTTTACTCGAAAAAGAGATAGATTTAAATATTAATAACAAAAGAGTTCAAGTTATAAAGTTGTCAGAGATATCTACATATTCTAGAGTATTAAAGTTTATAGCTATACCATATTATGTTAATAAATTGTCTACTATTATTTCTAAATATGAAATTACTTCAGTTTATAGTGTTATGGAACGAGCAAATTTTATTAATTTTTTTACATCTAAATTAAAATCTAATTATTCTCCTATTTTATCTGTTCATAGTGCTCCTTCACTTGCTTTTAAAAAAAGAAGTGTAATTAAACAGAAATTTATACGATACTTATATTCTAATACTACAGCTAATACTAGAATAATAGCGGTATCAAATGGCATAAAAAAAGAACTTGAAGAACTATATCATATTCAAAATATAAAAGTAATTTATAATCCAGTAAATATAGAAGAAGTAAAGAGTAAAGCATCTTTAAAAATCGAAAATAATTCTATTAATAACAATAAATTTAATATTATTGCTGTTGGTCGATTTGTAGAGGCAAAAGGATTTATCTACCTAATACAAGCATTTGCAAAGATTGATAGAAATATAAGAGACAAAATGAATTTAATATTGGTGGGTGATGGTGTTGACAGACCAATATTAGAAGCAATAGTTTTGGAATTAGCTATAAAAAATGATGTCAAATTTGTAGGGTATCAAGATAATCCATATAAATATATGAAACAAAGTGATCTTTTTATTTTATCATCACTATGGGAAGGCTTTGGTATTGTACTTATTGAAGCAATGGCATTGGGTATACCCATTGTTTCCTCTAACTGTAAATATGGACCTTCTGAGATATTACTAGATGAAAATAAAATAGAGTATGGTATGTTAGTTGACTTAGTAGATGATAAAAAAAAGTATATAAACAATTTACATGATGCAATAATTGAATTATATAATAATCCTAAATTAGGAGAAAAGTATACAAAGTTGTCAAGTGAAAGGATTACTAATTTTCATATAGAAAATATTGTAAAAAATTACATGGATTTATTTAAAAAAAGTGAAAAAAATGAATAGTTTAGTATCAATAATAACTCCGTCATATAACTCATCAAGATTCATATCACAAACAGTGGAGTCTGTACTCTCTCAGACATATAAAAATTGGGAGATGATAATAGTAGATGATCTATCTCCTGATAATTCAAACGAAATAATAGAAGAGTATATAAAAAAAGATAGTCAGATAAAGCTTATAAAATTAGAAAAAAATAGTGGTCCAGCAGTAGCAAGAAATAGAGCCATAGAAGAAGCAAAAGGAAGATTTATAGCATTTTTAGATGCTGATGATTTGTGGCATCCTGAAAAACTTGAAAAGCAAATATCTTTTATGAAAAAAAACAACTATGAATTATCCTATACATCTTATGCAACTATGGATGAATCGGGAGAAGCACTTACAACTATTATGAAAGCAAAATCTAAATTAAACTATCAAGACCTTTTAAAATCAAATAAAATCGGTTGTTTAAGTGCTATATATGATACTG
>CAZAOJ010000047.1:0-13728 GCA_964486745.1 uncultured Arcobacteraceae bacterium | reverse complement strand
AGCACTGGGTTTCGGCCCCGGTGGTTGCGGGTTCGAATCCTGCCAGGCGTACCATTAGAAGCCCTATAAATTGACTTTTAGAGTCTTTTCATAGGGCTTTTTTTAATACTTTAAAATCCATTAGGATTAAATCCAAATCCCGTATCAAATCCACTATTCATATTTGCAAAATTTGGATCCATATATCCAAACTGTGCAGATTTATTTCTTAATTGCATAATATCCATCTTTGGATCTATTGCTTGAGGACATACCATGGTACAGTTACCACACAAAGTACAATCCCAAATACCATTTTCTTGTACGGCATCAATTTTAGCTTTTATATTATTCTCTTTTTTATCATTTACATATCTAAGTGTTCGTGTAAGGGCATAAGGTCCAGCAAAATTTGGATTTACTTCATAAACAGGACATGAGCTATAGCAACTTTGACATAGTATACAATTACTTTGAGTATCTATATCTTTTTCATCTTTTGTTGTAATTTTATTATTAGATTTTTCATCTAAAAATGCATGTGCTTGTATTAATCTATTTTTCTCATGATCCAAATCTACTACTAAATCTTTGATTACTTTACTATTTCGTAGTGGCTCAACAATATCACCATCTTTAACTTTTGTTTTACAAGCAAGTCTTTCAATACCATTTACCAAAACTGCACAAGATCCACATACTCCACTTTTACATCCACATCTATATGCTAAACTTTTATCCTGATTTGATTTAATATCAATTAGAGCTTGTAAAACTGTTTCATCATAAACTTGTGTAAATTTAAATTGCTCTTTTTTTATATCTTGATTCTCATCTTGTCTTAAAATCTCTATTTTCATATTTCACTCTTTATATCAGAAAACTCTACTTTTAATTGATTATATTCTAACCAAACTAGGCACTCTTTTGAAAAATTATCATCTTGAGTTGGATAATCAACTCTATAATGAGCACCTCTGCTCTCTTTTCTATTTAATGCACTAAGCACTATTGGTTCAAGTAAATCAATTATATTTTTATACTCTAAAAACTCTACAAGATTTTTATTATAAATTTTACTTTTATCCTCTATTCCCATCTTATTTATATTTGTTTTAAATATTTTAATTTGATCTAATATTTCTAAAATTTTATCTTCATCCCTGAATAATCCAATATCTTTAAAAAGTAATTTACCTATATCTTGTTTATATTTATAAAAATCTAATTCAACATTTTTATTATATATATCTTCGATCATCTTTTTATCATCTTGATATTGTTTTGAGTTAGTTGTAAAAGAGCAAGATTGATCTTCTAAATTATCTGTTGCATTTTGTGCTGCAATTTTTCCAAATACTATAAGTTCAAGAAGGGAGTTTCCACCAAGTCTATTTGCACCATGAACACCATTATTTGCACACTCACCACAAGCGTATAAGTTTTTTATATTGGTTTGAGCTTTTGTATTGGTTTTTATCCCTCCCATTGTATAATGGGCTGCTGGATGAATAGGTATTAAATCATTTTCCATACTCAAATGACAAAACTCTTTTACAAGTCTGTTTTCTTGAGGCATCGCTTCATTAATTTTTTCTTCTCCAAGATGTCGTAAATCCAAAAATATCTCTTGACCATCATTTATTTTTTCAAGAATAGCTCGTGCTACTTCATCTCTTGGCTTTAACTCATCTACAAATCTTTTCCCATCTTTTGTTACAAGATATCCACCTTCACCTCTTGCACTTTCACTTATAAGTATATTATTTTTATCTAAAGTTGTAGGATGAAATTGAATATACTCCATATCTTTTAGTTTTGCACCTGCTCTTAAAGCTATGGCTTGTCCATCTCCAGTAGTAGCATATGAGTTTGTAGTATAATCATAATATATACCACCATATCCACCTGTAGCTAAAATTACCTTTTTAGCCAAATACTCTTCAGTCTCACCTGTAGTAATATTAAAGGCTGTTAATCCCTTAACAGTTTTGTTTTCAACAATAAGATTTAACATCAATCTTTCATTATAAAACTCAATCTCATTTTTTATACATTGATCATACAGTGTATGTAAAATCTTTAATCCTGTATAATCAGAACTATAACAAGCTCTTGTTTGTTTTGTCCCACCCAATTGTCTTTGAGCGATGTTAGAATTTTCATCTCGTGAAAAGGGAACACCAATATCATCTAGCCATTTTATAGCATCTGCTGCATTATTACATAAAATCTCAATAGCATCTTTATTTCCTATCTCATGTGCAGATTTTACTGTATCATCTATATGTATTTGTACTTTATCATTTTCACTCAATGCAGCATTTATACCACCTTGTGCTTGAACTGTTTGTGAATGAGTAGGGTAAGTTTTACTTAATACTACTACATTTTTTGTATATCTTTTTGCTTCTAGAGCTGCAGTTAATCCTGCACCTCCTGAACCAACTATTAAAATATCTATCATTTATTTTATTTCCTATTAATCCCAAAACTCTTTAAGGGGCTTATCTTCACTAATATTTGAACCTAATTCTTCAATATCTAGTTGCTCTATTTGATCAAGTGCTTTTTGCAACTCTACTTCATCTATATCATCTGTAGAATTAATAACATCTTTTGATTGTATTCCCACATCTTCTTTATAAACAGTTTGTTTAACTTCATTTTGTGTTATATTAGTTTTCTTTGATTCTATATTCTTTAGTCTTAAATAATCATTCATAATGTTTTCATATGTTTGAAAATCAAGTAACATAAAGCTTGGTTTACCATCCCTTAGAATTACAGCTTTTTCTATTTCATCTTTTGATATCTTATCAAATATCATTTTACTCTTTCTAATTAAATCAGTTGAAGAGAACATCTCAGCAGAGGCATAAGTTAAATAATTCATAATCATACTCCTATATGTATTGTAGTTTGTATTATAACACAAATTCTTCTATATTAGCAACAATACCTTCTATCAATCTTTCCCTTGATTGTTTTGATGCCCATGCTATATGTGGTGTGATTACAATTCTATCTTTATTTTGTATAAAATTTAGAGGATTACTTTGTTCAATAGGTTCTTTTGTTACCACATCAATTCCACAATATAGCTCTTTTTGATCAATAATATCTGCTAAATCTTTTTCATTTATAATTCCACCACGACCTAAATTTAATAAAATTGCTTTATCTTTTATCATATTTAAATTTGTTTTATTTATCATATTTTGAGTTGTTTCATTTAATGGACAATGAATAGATATAATGTCAGATTGTTTTAATAGTTCATCTAATTCTAATTGTTTGTAATTTGTATTTTTATTCATACCAGATGTAGAATAATAACTCACTTCACATCCAAATGATTTTGCAATATTTGCTACATTTTTACCAATTTCACCAAGACCTATTATCCCCCATTTTTTGTTTTGTAATTCATCAAATGGTACATCTAAATTTGTGAATATTGGAGAGTCTTGCCATTTTTTACTTTTTACATAATTATCATAATATGAAAGTTTTTGCATAAAATGTAATACATATGAAAATGTTAATTGTACTACACTAGGTGTTGAATATCCTGCAACATTTTTTACTATAATACCCTTATTTTTAGCGTATTCTAAATCAATATTATTCATTCCTGTTGCAGCTATACAGATAAGTTTTATATTGCTATTATCCATAATATCTTTATCTATGACAACTTTATTTGTAACAACAATATCAATATCTTGTACTCTATTTAGGGTTTGTGTTTGAGTGGTATAGGGGTATGTAATAATCTCTCCAAATTTATTAAATTTGTCTAAATTGATATCATCACCTAATGTAGATTTGTCTAAAAATGCTATTTTCATTATGTATCCTAATTTGTTTTAGGATAATTTAGCATATTTTATTTTAGTAATTCCTTGAGCTGAGGAATTAGTGTAGTATTTATATTATTCATTGTTTTTAAGTATTCAAAAAATTTCTTTCCTTGAGGATCTCCAAATTCTATATGTACTGTTTTTATATTAGCTAAGGATTTAGGAATATTTTCGTCTTCACAAACAGTAACAATAAGATCAAATTTTATATGATCTAATTCTTTTATAGTTTTAGAATATAAATCATCGGTTGTAATACCAAATTCTTTTATAGCTTTTAATGTATTAGTATCTAAATCTTTATCTTTTTCAATTCCTGCACTATAGCAGTTTACCTTATTGGCAAAATTAAATTTAATTAATGCTTCTGTCATAATCGACCTGGCTAAATTTTCCTTACATAATATCAAAATATTTTTCATCTCTTACCTTCATTATAAACTTTTCTACATAGTAATTTATTATATATACTCATTAATAAAAGCGTGATTAATAGCTAGTGTAAATTATTTATAATAAATATTATAATTAATTATAAATAATAATATTGTTTGCTATAATATAAAAAAACATAAGGATATCTATGAAAAATAAACTTTCTATGATAATAGTATTACTTCTAAGTGTAGTTGCTTATTTTAATTCTAATACAAAAAACCATAATCCATCGACATCTAATCCGCAAGCCTATAGTTCAACCTTAACAAATGCTATTAACAATAAAAAAAGTGATGTAATTGTACAAACTAAAGCTACAGTAATTAAAATATTAAAAGATGATTTAGAAGGACATAAACATCAAAAGTTTATTGTAAAAATTCCAACAGGACAAACTATACTAGTTGCACATAATATTGATTTAGCTCCTAGAATACCTAATTTGAAAAAAGGATCTCATATTGAATTAAAAGGAGAATATGAATGGAATAATAAAGGTGGGATTATTCACTGGACACATGATGATCCAAATAATCATCATACACATGGTTGGATTAAATTTAATAATAAACTATATAAATAAATTCAACTTATAATTATCTTTATAAATTGATGAATAAAATTAATATAGTATTTATCTCTTTTTTCTTACAATATCTCAAAATATATAAAGGATAAAAATGAAAAAAATCATTTTAGCGGCAGTCTTTGTTGCAAGTAGCCTAATGGCTAGTGAATTTGTTGATTATAAAGCTTTAACAAAACAACTAAAAGCAGGAGAAACATTTGCTACTGCTCAAGAAGTAAAAGATGCTATTAAAGCAAAAGATTGGATCGTTGCAGACGTAAGAACAGACAAAGAGTGGGCAGCAGCTCATATCAAAGGAAGTCAAAGAGTAGGACGTCAAGCCCCAGAGAAAGCTATTGCAAACTTCGTATTAGATGATGATGACAAATTTATCAAAGATAACATTATAGTAGTATGTAATTCAGGTTCAAGAGCATCAATAGAAGCTCAAACTTATAAAAAGATGGGATTCAAAACTGTAAAAATCTATGATATTTATAGCTGGATTGATGAGTGTAACCCTTTTGTAAATGCATATTCTGGTAAAAAAGATAAGCATGGTACAAAACAAAAATTTGGAATGTTCAAAGCTGCACATTGTAAATAATCTTCTTTATAGTGTAAGTTAAAAACTTACACTATAATTTTTAAATATTATCTAATATTATCAATATAAAAAATACAATTCCTAAATAACCATTAACTGTAAAAAATGCCTTATCTATTTTTGTAAAGTCTCTATTTACAAGGATATGTTCATATGTAAGCATAATTACACTTACAATTATTGCTATATATGCAAATATCCCACCATCCGCGCGATATACAAATAAAAACCAAAAAACAATAGTCAAACTATGTAATATTTTTGAAAAAAACATTGTTTTTTGTGCGCCAAATTTAGAAGGAACTGAATGAAGCCCTAGTTTCTTATCTACCTCAATATCTTGCAAAGAATAAAGAAGATCAAATCCTGCAACCCAAAACATAACTCCAAGAGCTAAAAATATTGACCACAAAGTTATAGTTTGCGATACTGCAACGACTCCTGCTATTGGAGCAAGACCTAAAGAGATACCTAAAATTATATGTGCAAGATATGAAAACCTTTTAAAATATGAGTAGCTCCCTATTACAATTAAAATAGGTATAGCTAAATAAAAAGCCAAATCATTTACAAAATATGCTACAACTATAAAAGCTAGCGCATTTAAAGCTGTAAACCATATCATTTGAGTTGAACTTACTCTTCCATCTACACTTGGTCTATTTATTGTTCTTGGATTAAGTGCATCTATATCTCTATCAAGATATCTATTAAATCCCATAGCAAAGTTTCTAGCACTAAGTGCTGCTAAAGTTCCCATAAATAATAGATAAAAACCAAACCATCCAGAAGCAGCAACTACCATAGCTATAAATATAAATGGTAAAGAAAATATTGAGTGTTTGAACATTACTAGTTCATTGAAGTTTTTTAAAAGTTGTGTAAATTTATTCATAAACGAAGTTTATCTAAATTTATCACAACTTTTTATAAATATAAGATTTTAAATATTATTGTTCTTTATAGATAATAGGTTTTATTCTATTTTTTTGATCTTTTATATACTCGTTTAATTCTTCAGATGTATTGAATACTTCAGCAACTACTCTTCTATTTTTCAATAATCCATCTTCTGTATTATTATCATACAATGGGCTAGATTCACCAAATCCCATTGCTTTGATATGATTTGAAGGTACACCAAGTTTTATAATTTCTTGTCTAACTTTTATAGCTCTCTTTGTAGATAAATCGTAGTTATATCTTGCATTTGCTTTATTGTTTGTATGCCCTTCTATTACAGCATAAAGATCTGTTTTCTTTAAAAAATTAGCAAAGTCTTTAACTTCTTGATACTCTGCATTATCCATATATATTGTTGATGCATTTTTAAACTCTACATTCAAATCTTTTACCATAATACAGTCCTCTGCACTGATAGTACTTAACGACACGGCTAATCCTACAATTGTTGATAATAAAATTTTTTTCAATTTTTCTCCTATTTAATATTATTTTGATTTATCCTATCATATTATATATTATATATAACTAATAAAAATATGAAATTAGTTATATTTAAGTAACTATTATATTTATTTCAGATAGACTTCATTAAATTTTTTATTATAAAGGTAAATATATGATTAACTATATAAAACATTCAACAATAGCTGCAGCTATTGTTATTTCAACAACTGGATGTGTTTCTCAAAATACACAAAATAATACGCTTGATCCAAGAGATCAACAAATTATGCAACTCAAAAAAGAACTTCAAAACAAAGATGCAAAAATTGTGCAACTAAATAAAATAAAAGAAGATCTTCAAGAAACTAATAAAATTCAAAAACAATCTAACAATGATACAGATTCTTTAGTTCCTCCAAATGCAAAACCAGGTGAATGTTATGCTAAAGTTTTAGTTCCAGCTACTTATGAAAATAAAACAGAACAAAAACTAGCACATGATGCAAAAACTATGATTGAAATTATCCCTGCTACTTATAAAGTTGTTGAGAAAAAAGTAACTATTAGAGAAGCTAGTACTAGACTTATACCTGTTCCAGCTACTTATAAAACAGTAACTGAAACAATTATGGTTGAACCTGAAAAGACTAAACTTATCCCTATTCCAGCTACATACAAAACTGTTACTGAAACAATTATGGTTGAGCCTGAGAAGACTAAATTAGTCACTGTTCCAGCAACATACAAAACAGTAAAAGAAAAAGTACTAGTAAAAGATGCTTATACTGCATGGAAAAAAGGTCGAGGAGAAATTGAAAAAGTAAGTAATGGTACAGGAGATATTATGTGTCTGGTACAATATCCAGCAACATATAAAACTATCACTAAAAAAGTACTTGATAAAGAAGCTTATACAAAAGAGATTAAAATTCCTGCTGTTTATAAAAAAGTATCAAAAAGAGTTTTAGATAAACCTGCTACTACTAAAGAAGTTAAAATTCCTGCTGTTTACAAAAAAATTACTAAAAAAGTATTAGTAACACCAGCAACTACAAAAGAAGTTAAAATTCCTGCTATTTGTAAAATGGTAAAAACTAGAGTGATTGATACACCAGTTAAAGAGAAAAAAATTGTAATTCCAGCAAAATATCAAACTGTAACTACAAAAGTGCAAAAAACACAACCATACCTAAGATGGCAACCAATTCTTTGTGAGACAAATACAACTACAAATATTATTTCTAAATTACAAAGAATTTTAAAAGATAAGAAATACTATACAGGTAAAATATCTGGTAAATATGATTCGAAAACTAGATCTGCAGTAAGAGCATATCAAAAAGCTAATAACCTTTCACAAGGTGCTTTAACTCTTAAAACACTTCAATCTTTAGGATTATAATATATTTAAGTAAAAAGTGATTTATATCACTTTTTACTATACTTTTGATATACTTCTACCATGAAACAAATCGCTATAATTGCTCCCACAGCTTCTGGGAAAACATCTCTTTCTATTGATATTGCTAAACAAACAAACTCTATTATATTATCATTAGATTCTCTTAGCGTTTACAAATATATAGATATTGCTTCAGCTAAACCAACAAAACAAGAGCAAGATGGTATTAAACATTTTGGAATTGATGAGATAGAACCAAATAAGGATTTTGATGTAATTCAATTTTTAAACTGTTATAAAAGAGCTACATCATATGCAAAACAAAATAATAAAAATCTTATTATTGTAGGGGGGACTGGTTTTTATCTAAAAATACTCCTAGAAGGAATATCTCAAAATATAATTTTAGATAATACTACAAATATTTGGGTTGAAAAACAACTACAAGATAAACAAAAGGCGCATCAACTACTAAAAAATATAGATCCTATATATATGAAAAATATTCAACAAAATGATACATATAGAGTAAAAAAAGCTTTAGAGATTTATAAACAAACCAATCTAACTCCTAGTGATTATTTTGCACAAAATCCAAAAATTCCAATAGCTAAAGATTTAAAACTTTTTGAGATAATTTGGGATCCAAATGAACTTAGAAAAAGAATAGAACAAAGAACAAAATTAATGATAGAACAAGGGGTAATTGATGAAGTTATATCATTAGAAAAAAAATATACAAGAAAACCAAATTGTATGAGTTCAATAGGTATTTCAGAAGTACTACAATATCTTGATGGAAAAATTACTAAAGAGCAACTTCAAGAACAAATAACCATTCACACCGCTCAACTTGCAAAAAGACAAAGAACATTTAACAAAAATCAATTTAACAATATTCAAACAAAAAACCTTTTAAAAGACTTAAAAAAAGATATTCTTAAGGTTTTTTAGATATAATCCAATTTCTAAAAATATGATTCGCTACTTAAAGGGCAATATAGAGCTTGACCTTTTTTGTACACATAAAAACTAAGGCAAACGCCGTATTAAAGGAAATATGATGAAAAAAGATATTCATCCAGATTATAAAACATGTCAAGTAACATGTGCATGTGGTAATTCATTTGAAACTAAATCAAATGTAGAAACAATGAGAATTGACATCTGTTCAGCTTGTCACCCATTCTTTACAGGTGAGCATAAAATTGTTGATGCTGCTGGTAGAGTTGAAAAATTCAAAGCAAGATACGCTTCAAAATAATTTTATAGCTTATTTTTGCTTACGCTTGTTGCAACACCAATTGGAAACCTTGAGGATCTAAATCTTAGATCCCTTAAGGCGTTGCAAGATGCTCAACTTATTTTTTGTGAAGATACTAGAGTCACAAAAAAACTTTTAAATCTTTTAGAAACAAAATACAATCAAACTTTTTCTTGTACTGATTTTAGATCACTACATCATCATAATGAAACTCAAGTATTAAAGCAGCTTCAACCAAGTGAACTTATTGATAAAAATGTAATATATGTAAGTGATGCGGGTATGCCGTGTATTAGTGATCCTGGTGCTTCATTAGTTCAATATTGTATTGAAAAAAATATACCTTATGATGTAATTCCTGGAGCAAATGCAGTTTTAACAGCTTTTGCAATGAGTGGATTTACTCAAACTACATTTACATTTTTTGGATTTTTACCACATAAAGGAAAAGAAAGACAAGTAAAATTAAATGAGATTATAAACCATAATCATTTAGCTATTATTTATGAGTCACCACATAGACTTGATAAATTAATTACTGAGTTAAATAAACATATCCCAGATAGAACTATATTTCTAGCAAAAGAACTTACAAAAAAATATCAACAAAGTTTTAAAGCAAAAGCTAGTGAAATTTATAAAATATTTCAAGATATAACTATAAAAGGGGAATGGGTGGTAATTATTGAACCAATTAGCACTATAGGAGAACCTATAAATTATGATGATCTTATGCAATTAGATATTGCACCAAAACAAAAAGCTAAACTTTTAGCTAAACTTACAGGTAAAAATACCAAAGATATTTATAACAGCCTTATATAATTAAAATTTAGATACAATCACGTATGATAGTATATGGAAAACAAATTGTAACGTACATTTTAGAAAAGTACCCAGCCCTTATTGAAGAGATTTATTTCTCAAAAAAGATTGATAAAAAACAATTCAATCTATTTAGAAAGTTAGATAAACCAATCATAATGGTTGATAATCAAAAAGCTCAAGCTTTAGCAAAAGGTGGTAATCATCAAGGATTTATATTAAAGATCCAAGACTTTATGTTTACTCCACTAAATGAGATTAAGAAATTTTCTAAAATTGTAGTTTTAGATGAGATAACAGATGTAGGAAATATAGGTGCAATTGCTAGAACTGCTTATTCATTAGGATATGAAGCTCTTGTAATTGGTGGAATTAATACTGTAAATATGTCAGGAGTTATTAGAAGTAGTAGTGCAGCTGCACTTGACCTTCCTATATGTTTGTATAAAAATACACAAACAGTAGCAAATGAACTTAAACAACTTGACTTTGAACTTATTGGTGCACATATGGAAGGTACCAATGTAAAACAATTTAAACTTCAATCAATAAAGCATGCTTTATTTTTGGGTAGTGAAGGGAAAGGTCTTCATCCTAAACTTCAAGATAAATTAGATTGTAAAGTTTCAATTGTAATGGCAAATAAATTTGATTCTCTAAATGTTTCAGTAGCTGCTGGAATATTAATGCATAGTTTAGGAGATATAGATGCTTAAGAAACTTGTTTTTATTGCACTATTTTGTAGTATTAGCTTTGCAGATCTACTAGATACAAAAGTTCAAAATTTACTTGGTGAAAACAATTATACAGTTAATAAAAACTTGATAAACGTTTTATTTAAAAAAAGATCATATTATTATAAAAATAGTGATACTTTAAATATATCAAAAATTGTTTCTAAGTTGAAGAGTAACGGACTATTACAATTAAGTTTAAGTCAACCTACTCTTATAGATGTTGAATTTATAACATCTAGCAAACCTTTAAAATCAATGAAATTAATAAATGATGTATTTAAAGATTTAGGTTTTTACCATTTTTATACTTCTAAAATAAATTATGATTTAGAATCTGGTTTAGTGTGGAATATAAGATTAAAAACGCAAAGCAATATTGATCCAGTGATGTTAATAAAATATCTAAATGAAATTAATTGTAAAGTTGAAGATATTAGTATAAATGATAATAATGCTTGGCAATATACTATAAATATGGATAATGCAAAAATAAAAAATACTATTGAAGTATTAAATACCGAAGAGTTAAATCTAACAAAACCTATGAAACCATATTATCTAAATGTACAAGATGCAAAAAATCTAATTGTACATGCTAAGCCTGGTGACCACTGGTATGCTCATATAGTTTTTTACAACTCTCAACTAGAAATTTTAGAGATTTTAAAAAATGATAAAGTAACAAAAAATTTAAAAGTTGATATTCCAAACTCAACTAAATATATAAAAATAACAGATTTATACCACTTAAATAATATTAAACGTGGTCTAAATATCTTAGTAAATTAATAAAGGAAGAAAAGTGTTTGATGAAATTGAATTCGATAGAATAAAGCGTTTACCAAAATATGTTTTTGCAGAAGTAAATGATCTTAAAATGGCAGAAAGACGCGCTGGAGCAGATGTAATTGATTTCTCTATGGGTAATCCTGATGGTGATACACCTGAACATATTAGAGAAAAACTAATAGAATCTGCACAAAAAACTAAAACACATGGATATTCAGTATCAAAAGGTATCCCAAAATTACTTCAAGCTATAGCTGATTGGTATAAAAGAAGATACAATGTAGATCTTGATCCACAAACTCAATGTGTAGCAACTATGGGTAGTAAAGAGGGTTATGCTCATTTAGCATATGCTATTACAAATCCAGGTGATGTTGCAGTTGTTCCTGATCCAACCTACCCTATTCACTCTTATGCTTTTATACTTGCTGGTGGAAATGTTCATAAGTTTGGTTTGGTATTTGATGAAGATTACAATGTAGATGAAGATAGATTTTTTGATGATTTGGAAAAGGTATTTAAAGATAGCTCTCCAAAACCAAAATATGTTGTTGTAAACTTCCCTCATAATCCAAGTACGGCTACAGTAACTCCTGAATTTTATGTGAGACTTGTAGCTATGGCAAAAAGAGAGAGATTTTATATAATCTCTGATATTGCTTATGGAGACATCACTTTTGATGGATATAAAACACCTTCAGTTATGGAAGTACCAGGAGCTTTAGATGTTGCAGTAGAATCATTTACTCTAAGTAAATCATACAATATGGCAGGATGGAGAGTAGGATTTTTCGTAGGAAATACAAAATTAATTGGTGCCTTACAAAAAATTAAATCTTGGCTTGATTATGGTATGTTTACACCTATTCAAGTAGCAGCAACTGTTGCACTAAATGGTAATCAACAATGTGTACAAGATATTGTTGAAAAGTATGATCATAGACAAAATATATTAATAGAAGCTTTTGATAGAGCTGGATGGCATATACGAAGAAATAAAGCTAGTATGTTTGTATGGGCTAAAATTCCCCAATGTGTTGAGCATATGGGATCATTAGAATTTTCAAAAAAATTATTAAAAGAAGCACAAGTTGCAGTTGCACCTGGTATCGGATTTGGAGATTATGGTGAAGGGTATGTAAGAATTGCTCTTATAGAAAATGATAAAAGAATACGACAAGCTGCTAAAAATATTAAGAATTTTTTACAAAAGCATGGTTGTAACGAAGGGAAATAGATGTTAAGAGTTGGAATTATTGGAGTTGGTACTGTTGGAACTAGTGTTGTTCAAATTTTAGAGCAAAATGCTGATATTATAACTGCAAGATCTGGTGTTGACATTGTAGCTGTTTCTGGTGTTGTAAATAACCTATCTAAAAAAAGAGATGTTAATATTAAAATAACTGACAACCCAGATGATATATTAAATGATGATAGTATTGATATTGTTGTTGAACTTATGGGAGGAGTTGAAAAACCTTACGAGATTGTTAAAAAAGCACTTCTTAAAGGTAAAGCTGTAGTTACAGCCAATAAAGCACTTTTAGCATATCATAGATATGAGTTACAAGACTTAGCTAAAGATTGTGCTTTTGAATATGAAGCTGCAGTTGCAGGTGGTATACCAATTATTAATGCTTTAAGAGATGGATTAAGTGCAAATCATATTGAATCTATTAGAGGTATTATAAATGGTACTTGTAATTATATGCTTACAAAAATGATTAATGAAGGTGTAAAGTATGATGAGATATTAAAAGAATCTCAAGAGTTAGGTTATGCAGAAGCTGATCCTACATTTGATGTAGGTGGATTTGATGCATCACATAAACTTCTTATTTT
>CAZAOJ010000046.1:0-14268 GCA_964486745.1 uncultured Arcobacteraceae bacterium | reverse complement strand
GTACAAGAGAAGTAAAACTAAACGCAGATCTACATTAATAAAAAAAACTAAAAGGGTTTGAAACTCTTTTAGTTAAATAAACTTTGTGGGTTTATATGACGATTGTTTTGAGTTGCTTGGAAAGTTAGGGTATCATTAACTCTTCCCACTACATAACCTTTTTTAATCCATTTACCTTCTCTAAGTGTTGGTGAGATCTCATCAAGATGTGAGTATACAGTATGAAGATTGTTTTTATGTTGTACAATTACTACATTTTCAAGCATACCGCTGTTTCTTTTTGCATATACAACTTTTCCATTTAAGATATTAAATACTTTTGCTTTTGGTTTTTTTGTTTTAAGTATTACAGATTCATTAAATAGTTTGATTTTATAAATAGGATCATAGTATGTACCAAATTTTTTCATAACTTTATATGACTTTAATGGAGCTATAGTTTTTCTACCTCTATATTTAGCTGTTTTAACACCTTTTGTTGAAGATCCAAGCATTCTTATATCCATATCTACATTTTTTGTTAGTTTTTCTTGTGTTGATTGTCTATATTTTACCTTTGATCTATTTTTATATTTTCTTTTATCCTCTTTTGCTTTTTGAGCTATAATTCTTCTTTTTTCTTTTTCTATTGCTCTTCTTTGTTTTTCAAGTTCATCTTGTTTAAATATATTTAATTGACCCAAAAGAGTTTTAAGTGAGTTTTGCTTTTGTACAATATTTTTTAGTTCAGCTTTGTATGTTTTATGTTTATTTTCAAGTTCTGCTAAAGATTTTTTTTGATTTTTTATCATTTTTTTTAATCTATTTTTTTTATTTTGAGATTTCTTAATATATTGTTTTAATAAAGCTATTTTTTTCTCATTGTTACCTTTCTTTTGACTAAGGTTTAGATAATTTGTATCTAGTTTTATAATTTGATCTTTTGAATTTTCTGATAATATAGTATATATTTCTTTATCTATTAGACTATTTACTGATTCATTTGATGATAATTCTAAAGCAAGTGATGATGAAAACTGTTCAATTATTGTTTGAATAATTTGTTTTTCATTTATATTTTTTTGATTTGTAATACTTGATGTTGAGTCTTGTAAAGAATTTAGATGGTTTTTTACAATATTTAATTCATCTTCATGGTTTTGAATATCTTCATTTATTTTTTTAATATCAACATCAAGTTGATTTAATTCATTTGTTTGTTTTTCAATTTGTTTTGCTAATAATTTTACTTTTATAGAGGCTCTTACTTTCTTACTTGCTTGTGTTTGAAGTTGTTTTTCATTCTTTTTTATATCAGTTGTAATTTTTTTTATTTTAGTATTTTTTATAGTTGTAGTTTTTTTATTGTTTATTTTAGCTGGTGGAATTTTTATTTTTTGTTTTACTCTAATATTATTTGATTTTAAATTATTATATGCTTTTAGCTTTGATAGTTTGATATGGTATCTTTTTGATATAGAACTAAGAGTATCTCCAGATTTTACTATATGTATTATATCTTTTGCATTTAAAATAATACTAAATACAAAGAAAATAGCAGTAAATAGAAAAATTTTTATTTTCATATAATTAATATCTTTTATGTTGAATTAATACACCAATAATAGTTAAAATTGCAACTAATACTGATAAAATAAATGTAAGAACTAGATTACTTGTGTGTAGTAAATCAATATTAATCACATTGCTTAATTCTAGTGGTAAAAATATATTTATATTATTTTGTACAAGAAATAGTATTATTAGTACAATAAAAAAAGAAAAAATAGAACTCCAAATAGCAGTTTTAATTATTGGCATAGCTGCATATAGTGTAGATGCACCATGAAGTTGCATAATTGATAATCTTTTTGCATGCTCATAAAACCACAATTTAATTTGCTTAGAAAGCATAATAATAGCAAATAAGAATATGATAATAAATAATACACTCACTACGATATTTATAAGTTTAAGTAGTAGATATACTCTTGTATGATTTTTTGAAAAAGATTCTACTCTTTTAATATTTTTCATAGATTCAAGTTCTTTTGTTATAGCTTGTAATTGTGAAGTTGTAGGGAATTCTTCTAAATATATTTTATAAAAAAATGGTAGTCTTTTTTTTAGTAAGGTTAAAGAATTTTTAGATAATTTACCTTTAAATTTTGCTAATATTTCTTGATTATTTAGTGTTACTATACTTTTAACATCTATATTCCCAAGTGAACTAATTGAATCTTTTACTATAGGAGTTTTTGTAATAATAACTATAGAGTAATCATCTCTAATTTTATCTTTGTAGTTTGATACAGATTGATTAATACTCATAAAAAGATTAAATGCCAAAAGCATAGAACTAAGTAGTATTATAAAAGCTATAAAATTCTTAAGATACTTCATATACGATACCATCTCCTATAGAAAGTTGTCTATATTTTATACCTAAGTTTTTTGGAACCCTATGTGTTACAATAACTACAGTGATACCAAGTTGTTCATTTGCACCTTTTAAAAGATTCCATACTACTTCAGCTGAATAATCATCCAAATTTCCAGTTGGTTCATCTGCAAGTATGATTTTTGGATTATGTGCTAAGGCTCTTGCAACTGCTACACGTTGTTGTTCGCCACCACTTAGTTCATTTGGATATTTACCTATTCTATGTGAAAGTTTTACATGTTTTAGTAGCTTGTTTGCTTGTTGTTTAGATACTTCTGGTGAATAACCATTTATTTTAAGTGGAAGCATAATATTTTCTTCAATTGTCCACTCATCTATAAGCTTATAATCTTGAAAGATAATACCTATATCTCTTCTTAGCATTTTTAATTTCTGTTTTGATATTTTTTCCATACTGATATCATCTACAGTTAAATTACCATGTTTTAGTTTAATAGCACCATATAATGATTTTAATAAAGTAGATTTACCGCTACCACTTGGTCCACCTATAAAGATAAACTCTTTTGGGTGTATATGAAAATTGCCTTTTTTGATAATAAATTTATCTTTATCGTAAGATAAATAGATATCTTTTGCGCTAATCACACTGTACCTTTTGCTTAATAATTTTATGAGCAGCTATATTTGAACTAGTAGGTAATGGATCACCTTGAAAATAGCTTGCTTTTTTATTTTGTATTAAAATATATTTTGAAACAGTACGGTTTACATTTCCCATTGTTAGTTGAAGTAGGGCAGTATGTCTATCATCACTTATGTAAAAATCTGAAAAACTTACAACAAAATTATCTTTTACAATAGCAGATTTATCAAACTCTTTATCTAACTTTTCTATATCTACTTCTTTGTCAAATGAGAAATCATAATTTAGATTCTTTTCTTCATTTTCATAATTATTAAATAGTTTTAAATCATAGATATTTTTACCTTGAAATTTCCATCTATCTTCATATTTACTTGATACTGCTAAATCTTTATTTATATCTATTGTTATATGTCCACTTGGCTGAGTCGTAAGAAGTTCAACACAATAATCAAAATATTTTCTACTATCAGTTCTAAGTTCTAGTGAGCCACCAACTTTTAGAACTCGTAAAGCTTCATCTATAAAATCTTGACTGTAGATTCTTCTATGGGGCTTTTTGTCCCAAGGTACAGGAAAATGTACAAATATTCTACCAACACGATTTGATTTGATAAATTCCATAAAAAGTCTTGCGTCATAATCAACTGCAAGTATATTTGTAATATTATCTATTCTTACTTGTTTTAACATCTGCTCTATAGATGGAGTATGTATCTCAAGACCAATAAATTGTATATTAGGGTTTTGTTTTGCTTGATGTATTAGGTGTCTTCCACTTCCAAAGCCTATTTCTATGTATATCTCTTTGTCTGTATCAAATTCATTTACAAAATAGTCTATATCTTTTAAGTATTCATCTTGAGGTTTTAATTTTTCACTTATGATATTTGTATTTGTTGATGTTATTTGTGCATTTGTAATTTTTGTATAAGCATTTATAGCTTCTTTTACAATATTTATTGGTGTTACTCTTGTAACTTTATCAGTTTTTATTAGAGTTTTATCACCCTTTATTTTTCTTATAAGTAAAAACTCTTTATTTTGATTTGTAACACAAATTCTAGATTCACCACGAGAGTGAGTGATGAAGTTAAATTTAACTCCATCTTGTTCACTAGGTGTATTTAATGGTTGATTTTTTGTATATGTACTGTGTGGCATAAACTACTATTGTACTTCATCAAGTTTTGGTAATACTAATTGAGTAGGTTCTGTAAATTCTGATGCGATACCATATTCATCAACGGCTTGAATAGAGTATTTATATGTAACTCCTCTTACAATATCTCTATCTTCATATCTTAGATCTGTAATACCTTTTATTGTGATAGTTCTTGAACTAATCCAGTTTTCCATAATTGTTTTTTTGATATTAAATGATACTGTTCTATCATCATTTTTAAGCCAATTTAAAATAGCTTTTTCACCTTGAATTTGTGCTAATGTAAGTGTTGGCATAGCTGGTTTACCTAAAGTAGCTCCCATCACTGGAGTCATCTCTTTATTTGTTTCTAAACCATCTTTATCAACTGAAGTTATTTTATAAAACATAGTTTGTCCATCTTTTGTAACGATATGTGTGTAAGATGTTGTTTGTGCATCTAGTGATACAACTTTAGAAAATCTTCCAGTATTTGATGTAGATGAATAAATAATATATGAAACTACATCTGGAGTTTTTGAAGCTTCCCAATTAAGCTCTATTTTTTTTGGTAAATTTTGACTTGCTCTTAAAAGATTGATACCTTCTGGCAATGCTTTTGTTTTAGCTTTTACTATTTGGCTTGGTACAGATTTGATTCCATCAAAAGTGATAGCTGTAAGTCTATAAGAAAATACTTCGTTGTCTTTTAAATCATCATCGATATATTCTGCATTTAATCTACCTTTAACTTTTGCTACTCTTTCCCATTTTGAAGTTAGTGGATTTGTTTTTTCTATTAAATAATATTTAACTCTTTGACTCTCATGTGGTCGCCATAAAATTTTAATTTGTCTTGGCATATCTGAAATAGCAGTGATATAGCTAACTGATTCAAATCTAGGAAGTGTTTCAACTGTGATTACTGGAGTTTGTTGAGATTCTGTATCGTCTTCACCTTTTGTTGAAATTGAATACATATATTGAGTTTGAGGCTCAAGACCACCATCAACATAATGTGTTGTATATCTGTTTTTAATTGTAGCAATTCTATTTAGTGTTCCATTATTACTCATATTTGTTCTATATAAGTAATATCCGTGAGCATTTGCATCATCTACTTTTTTCCATTCAAATGCTATTGCATTCATATCTGAAATTGTTTTTAATGAAGTAGAATCTACATTTTGTAAATTTGAATCTATATTTGGTTTAGCTGGTGTTCCTAGACCATTTGGTGTTGTACATCCACTAAGTAGTGCGATTAAAAGAATTGACGATGTAAGTTTGATTAATTGTTTCATAAATATCCTCAGTATTAAAATGTTTATTAAGAATTTGTGTCATATCAGGTGCAAGATTTGCAATGAAATTCACCATCTTTTTACTTGTAGGATGAATCATATACAAACAATATGCATGAAGACAAACTCTTTTATCTGATAGGGTATCTAAAGTGCCCTTAAATCCATATAAACTATCGCCTAAGATATGGCGATTAAAAGAGTTTAAGTGTACTCTTATTTGATGTGTTCTACCTGTAAATAATTTAGCTGCAATTAACTCTAGTTTTTCATCTTTACTAAGAGCTAATTTTGTAAATGCAGTTTTTGCTTCTCTTCCATGTGGAACTATAGCTTGAGCTAGGCGATTGTTTGGATTTCTTCCTATTGGCTTGTCTATTATAATATCATCTTTTAGTGGTTGATCAATAATAGCAATATAGTATCTTCCCATAGTTTTATCTTGTAGTTGGGCTGATAGCTCTTGATGTGCGTGATTGTTTTTTGCTACAACCATTACTCCACTAGTACCTTTATCTAGTCTATGTACTATACCGTGTCTTTCCTCTCCGCTTATAGTAGAAAGAGAGATGTTTTTGTGCTTTAACCAATCTACAAGTGTAGGTTCACTTACACTTGGTGCATCATGTACAATCAAACCTGCAGGTTTATTTATGACTAAAATATCATTATCTTCATATATGATCTCTACATCAAAATCAATATTTGCAGGTTTAGAAGTTTCTATTGTGGGTAAATTTACCTCTATATTTTGATCTTTTTTTAGTTTAAGTCCTGTTTTAGTAGTTTTTTTTGAATCAACTTGCACAAAACCTTTTTTAATAAGATGTTCTATTTGATTTCTTGATTCATTTAGACAGTTTGTAAGAAATTTATCTAATCTGATATTTTCCTCTTCACAAATAAAGTTTTTATTCATTTTTAGTTACTCTTTCGTATGAAATTTTTAGATAAAAGAATTATTGCACATTTTGATTTTTTAATATTGCTTTTTGTTTTACCATTGATATATTTATCGTACCATCTAATAAGTGGTACAAATGAAATCTTAGCACATAAACAATTAATATACTTTTCATTATCTATTGGAATATTTATATTTTTATTCTTTATGCCCATAAGAAGGTACTTAAGAATGATACCATTTTTTTATTGGTTGTTTATTATTTTGTTAATTATGGTAGAGTTTTTTGGTACAAGTAAACTTGGAGCAACAAGATGGCTAGCTATTCCTATGACAAATTTTACTATTCAACCATCAGAGTTTATAAAACCAGCATTTATATTGATGATAGGGTATCTTATACATAATAATCCTCCACCTGAAGAGGGGTATAATTTTAAACAGTTTTTAGAGTTATCTTTTTATATATTATTACCATTTATTTTAATAGCAAAAGAGCCTGATTTAGGTACTGCATTGGTATTATTACTTGTGGGATATGGTATATTGTTTGTAGTTGGTGTGCATTGGAAGATATGGGCATCTATTTTAATAATCATAGCCGTTAGTTCCCCTTTTGTATATACATATTTAATCAAGGATTATCAAAAAAAACGAATTGCTGATTTTATAAGTGAAGAGCCTAGCTATCATGTTCATCAATCTATAATTGCTATAGGTTCTGGTGGTATGACAGGAAAAGATAGTAAAGAAGCTACCCAAACACAACTAAAATTTTTACCAATTGCTACAAGTGATTTTATTTTTGCATATTATGTCGAAAGGTATGGATTTATTGGTACTGTTGGATTATTGTTACTATATTTATTGATAATTGTGCATCTTTTATATCTAAACTATTATTTTAAAGATGACTATTTAATAAGTAGTTTTGCTACAGGATTAGGATTGCTTATATTTTTAAATATGAGTGTAAATATACTTATGGTGATAGGATTTGCTCCTGTTGTTGGATTGCCATTGCCTATGTTTTCATATGGTGGAAGCTCTTTTATGGTGTTTGTTGCACTTTTTGCAATACTTGAAAATCTTATGGCATTTAGATTTATGAATATGTATGATTTTAATAGACGATTGTAAGGGTTTTTACTACTAAATTAACACATGCTTAACAGATTTTTGATACAATCTTATTAATTTTAATAAGGATAAAAATATCACTACACTATCAAAAAATTTTATATTTATATTTTTTATTATTAGCATTACTCTTTTTATAATAATTATACATAGTTTAAAAACTTATAATAGTACACATATAAAAAGTTTTATTACTATTACTACATTACCAATGTTAAGTTTATCAAACAGTTATTTTGAACCAAGATATAGACTATATAGTGATTATTCAAACAGCTTTTATCCAAATATGAAACCAATAAATAATATGGATTTTGTGTATGCTAAATAAAAGTTTTTTTAATTTTTTAACTCTAAATTTAATAAGTTCAAAACAAAAACATATAGCGATATTTTTGTTATCTATTATTATTATTTTTATATTAAGCAGTGTTTTATTTATTTCAAAATCATTACAATATACTATGATGCAAACCTTAGATCAACAAGCTGATTTTACTATACAAAAACTTCGTGCTGGAAAGGTAGTAGATACTCCACAAGATTGGGCTGATGAGTTTATAACTATAGATGGAGTAACAGCATCAAATGCAAGAGTATATGGTCAATATTGGTATGAGCCAGATGAAAAATATTTTACAATAGTTGGTATTGATATGTTTGAACCAAATATAGTAAAAAACTTAAACAATCTTATAAAAGATATTGATATAAAAGAATTTTTATCTAAACCATATATGATAGTAGGAAGTGGTGTTAAAGAGTTTTTAGCTAATTATCATTATTTTAAAGAGTATAATTTTAGAACACCTTCTCGCAGTATTCAAAAAGTATATATTTATGATGTTTTGCCAAAAGATATAAATATAGTAAGTAATGACACAATATTAATGCCAATAGATTTAGCTAAAAAGATTTTGGGTATAGATGAAGATAAATCAACAGATATAACTCTTAGTGTACCAAATAAACTTGAAAGAGAAAATATCAAAATAAAATTGATTTTAAAACATTTTGATTCAAGAATAATTCTAAAAGAAGATATTCAAAAAGCTTATGAAAATATGTTTAATTATAAAGGTGGATTGTTTTTAATCTTATATATAGTAGTGCTAGTTACTTTTATTTTAATATTGTATCAACGCTATAATACGATAAGTTCAAGCGATAAAAAACATATAGGTATATTGCGTTTTTTAGGATGGAGTATTAAAGATGTGTTATATTTAAAAGTATTAGAAAATTTAATTATTGCTATTAGTGCATTTGTAGTTGGAATCATATTAGCATATATTTATGTATTCATTTTTAATGCACCATTTTTAAGTAATATATTTTTTGGATTTAACAATATCTCTAATGATGTTCAATATGTACCATATATTCCATTTGGTCTATTTTTTACTCTATTTTTCTTTTTTGTGGTACCTTTTATTAGTGCAGTATTGATCCCTGTATGGAGAGTTGCTATTATTGATCCATTGGAGGCTATGAGATGATAAAAATTCAAAATCTAAATAAAATATATAATGAAAATAAACAAAATCAATTTCATGCTTTAAAAGATATAAATCTTAAAGTTAAAAAAGGTGAATTACTTATTTTAAAAGGGGTAAGTGGTAGTGGTAAATCTACACTTTTATCTATAATAGCTGTACTTAGTAAGCCTACAAATGGAAAGTTATTGGTAAATGATGAGCAAGTATCAAGACTACCAGATTTTCATACTTCACTTTTTAGGACAAATCATATAGGATTTATACCACAAGCCTTTAATCTTTTTGAATCATTAGATGTTCAAAACAATGTACAAATACCATTAATACCTTTAAATTTAACTTCTGAACAAATTGAACAAAAAGTAAATTCTGCAATGAAATTAGCAAATATACAACATAAACACAATCAAACAGTAAATCTACTTTCAGGTGGTGAAAAACAAAGGTGTGCAATAGCAAGAGCTTTAGTAAATAATCCAGAGCTTATTTTGTGTGATGAACCAACTGCAAATCTTGACAAACAAAACTCTGTTAAATTTTTAGAGATTATAAAACAGTTGAATAAACTTGGTAAAACTATAGTAATTGCCACACACGATAGTATATTTGACAATTTAGATATTGCTCATACATTGGTTCATATGGATGATGGGATGATTATTGCATAATATATTATTTTCAAACAATGTAATTGTATTTTTATTTATAGAAACACTTATTTTAATATTGCAAATTATTGCATTTGTTTTGAGTTTAAATATAGTAAAGTTATGGGATTTTAAATCAAATACATCTACACAATATAAGCTTGAAAAAAGAGCATATTTAATAATTCTTATTATCTTTTTCTCAATTGTTGTGAAAATATTTATGCTTCCATATTTTGCATTTAGTTTGGATAAATTATCTACTATAGTTCCTGGAGCAATGTGTGCAGCTGGAGTGATTACTGCCAATGATTATGGGCAATACTTACTTGTGCTAAAAATTATGATTTTATTTTTTATGGGTATTTGGCTTATTTTAAACGCTTTGGATATAAAAGCAAAAGATTATCCATATTTCAAAATTAAAACATGGCTATTTATACTTATATTTTTATTCATATTGTTTGAGTATGCTTTAGATATTTTATATTACACAAATATTAGTACAGATTCATTGGTAACTTGTTGTAGTACTATATATGGAGTAGTGCAAGGAACTGGATTGCCTTTTAATCTTGATATTATGAAATTACTAATTTTGTTTTATTTATTGTATATATTGATTATTGTTGTAAATATTCAAAAATTAGCATTTCTAAGTGCTGTTACAAATAGCTTTTATATGTATATAGCATATTATTGTGTAGTGTATTTTTTTGGTACATATATATATGAATTACCAACACACAAATGTCCATTTTGTATGCTTCAAAGTGATTATTATTATATTGGATATTTTATATGGGCAAGTTTGTTTTTAGGTGTATTTTTTGGTATTTCAAGTTTTGTTTTAGAACTTATACTAAAACAAAATCAAAATAAACTATATATATATTCAAATATCTTTATAAGTTTATTTGTATTTATATGTAGTTTTTATGTTTTAAGATATTATTTTATAAATGGAGTTTTTTTATGATAGGAAAGATTGTTACATTGATTATTGTTATTGCTATTATGGTTGTATTGTTTTTATCTATGTCAACTGCACAAAAGATGACTGTAGTTGTACATAATAATACTTTAAAGAAACCTGTAGATGTTGTAATAGGTCATTTCCAAGATAGTGATTGTGGTATGCCAGTAGAAGATATAAATTATGCTTCTCAAGCTATTTCACCAAAAGGAAATACTTGGTTTTTTCATGATCATGGTGGTTTAGCTCATTGGATGCAAGATAAAAAGTTTAAAGATCAATTAGTTATTTGGGTATGGGCAATAGATACTCAAAAATGGATAGATGGAAGAAAAGCTTGGTATAGTACAGATGAGAAAACACCTATGTCTTTTGGATTTGGTGCATATGAGCATAAAAAAGATGGAATGATAGATTTTAATGAGATGTATCTAAGAGTATTAAGAGAACAGACTATGGCAAATCCATACTATAAAGCACAAAGGTAAAAAATGGAATCAATAAATATATTATCAATAATTACAATAGCATTTTTAGGATCATTTGGACATTGTATTGGTATGTGTGGAGGGATTGTTGTAGCATATTCTAGTACCAAAATTGATTCAGCTTGGGGTAAATCAACACAAGCATTGGCACATCTATTATACTCATTTGGAAGAATTACTACTTATGCGCTTATGGGTGCTGTTTTTGGGCTTATTGGAGGAGTGGCTACATTTAATAATATCGCAAATGGAACTTTACTTATCATTGCTGGTATTGCTATGATATTAGCTGGATTATCTCTTATTGGAAAAATAAAATTTTTAACATTGATTGAACACTCTGTATCAAAAAGTAATTGGTACCAAACAAACTTTAAAAAGCTTCTACATTCTAATTCTTTGTTTAGTTTTTATATATTAGGTATGATGAATGGACTTTTACCTTGTGGCTTTGTATATTTCTTTGCTATAACAGCAGCTAGTACAGGAGATCCATTTTATGGTGCAATTGTAATGATGATTTTTGGTCTTAGTACTGTTCCTGCACTTTTTTCTTTGGGCTTTTTTGTGGGATTATTTAAAAAAAGTGGATTTAGAAATATTATGATTAAACTTGCTGCTATTAGTGTTATAGGATTTGGTATATATACATTTTATAATGGATATGAATATATAAAATATCCTCAAAAATGGATATATGAGTGTTGTGAGTTTGAACCACCAAGTGATGATGTCATAAAAACTCAGCCAAAGTTAGAATTACCAGTGAAGAAGTAATTTTAACCTTTTAAAAGTTTTTTTATCTTTTTAGGAATCTGTGCAAATGGTATTTTTTGATTTTTGATAAATTTATCATTTTCATAAATACCTACATTTGCTATTAAAGTTGATCTATTAAAAGAGATGATTTTATATATTTGATTTTGTTGTTCGTATTCTAAATTGTTGTTATTCATAAAAGCTACCTAAATGTATAATATTATTGTATGAAATTATACTTCACTAATACTGTTTTTAGTATAATGCCACAAAATTAGATACTACAAAAGGCTTTATATGAGATTTATTTATATTTTACTTACATTATTTATATTAAATAGTGCTTTATTGGCAAAAGATGAGGTGTATTTTTTACCATCTCAAAGCAAAAAAGCAAAAAATGAGATTGAATATCTTATTAAAAATGCAAAAAATAAAATTGATATTGCAATGTATAATTTTAGTTATAAAAAATTTGCCAAGCTTTTGAGAAAAGCTGTAAAAAGAGGTGTAAAAGTAAATATTATATATGAAAAGTCTGATATTAAACTAAAAGGGTTAAATGCTATTCAACATAAAGACCCTATAAAATTACATACAAAATTGGCAATATTTGATAATAAAATAGTAGTATTTGGATCTACAAATTGGACAAAAAAGAGTTTTAATGAAAATTTGGAGTTTATCTATATTACGGATAATTCTAAAACAGTACAAAAATTTGTAACATTTTTTAAAAAGGTGAAATAATATGTTAGATATATTTATAGGTTTATATTGTGTGTATTTTGCAGTAAATGTGTACACTGCTTTTATGCAAGTTGATTATGTTAAAAAAGCAAAGAGGTTACCAGCAGTAATTCTTAAAACAGCGAAGTATATTCAAGCTGCAGATTATACAGTTGAAAAACAAAGAATCTCTTTAGCATCTGCTTTTTATGATTTTGTTTTATTTTTTATGTGGATAAGCTTTGGATTAACTACACTTAATGAGTTTTTTATTCAATATTCAGGATGGCAAAAAGCAGTATTGTTTGTAGATAGTTTTATCATTATAAATTGGATTTTGGCATTGCCTTTTGATCTATATACTACATTTAAACTAGATAAGAAATATGGTTTTTCAAATATAACTCCAGCACTTTATATAAAAGATACTATAAAAAGTGGAATTTTGTTTTTAGTTTTTGGATCTGCAGTGATTGCAGGAATTGCTCTTATTATAGAAAATATTACAACTTGGTGGATTTGGGGATTTGCTTTTATTTTTGCAGTTATTTTGCTTATAAATATGCTTTATCCGGTGATTAGAGATAAGATGTTTGATAAGTTTGAGTCTTTAAAAGATAAAGAATTAGAACAAAAAATAGAAAAACTGCTAGATCAAGTTGGATTTAAAAGTTCTGGAGTATTTAGTGTAGATGCAAGTAAAAGAGATAATAGATTAAATGCATATTTTGGAGGACTAGGAAGTACAAAAAGAGTAGTGCTTTTTGATACACTAATTGAAAAATTAACTCACAATGAGCTATTAGCTGTATTAGGACATGAATTAGGACATTTTAAAAATGGTGATATACTTAAAAATATCGCTATTATGGGTGTTGTTATGTTTTTCTTTTTTGCATTGTTTGGAAATCTGCCTCAAGAGCTATTTTTACAAATGAATTTAAACAATGATGCAAGTGCTATTATTATAGTTTTTATGTTATTTTCTCCTGCAATGTCATTTTTCTTAATGCCATTAATTTCATTAATTAGCAGACATAATGAGTATGCTGCTGATGAATTTGGATCAAATATGCAAAGTAAAGAAGACCTTGTAAGTGCATTATTAAAACTTGCAAATGAGAATAAATCTTTTCCTCTTTCTCATCCAATTTATATATTTTTTTATTATTCTCATCCTCCTTTAATCCAAAGATTAAATGAATTGGGATACAATAGTGATACAAATGTGACAAAAAGAGAAGATTTATTAAAAGAGGAGTGTGCTTCCTCTATAGAATAAGGGGAGTTTATGCATAGAGTTAGTTCATTTGGCTATAAGTTATCATTTACATTTCTAGCTTATGGACTTCTTCTTACTTTAATTGCTTTATTTTCAATCTTTCAAATACAAAATGAAACTTTTGAAAAAAGTAGTATTGAAAATGCAAAAATAAAATTCTTTGAAAGAAAGAATTATTTTGATACATATATAAGAAGCAGTAGGTTATTACTTTATTCTATAAATGACTCAAAAATTTTTAAAGAATATTTGAACTCACATAATAGAACAAGCAGTATAGAATTATTTAAAAACTTATCAGAATCTTCAGATCATACTTTGCCAAGGGAGTCGTATAAAGTATGCTTGGATTAAAGAACACTCAAGC
>CAZAOJ010000045.1:0-15355 GCA_964486745.1 uncultured Arcobacteraceae bacterium | reverse complement strand
GTATAAAACATACATTTTAATGTATGTTTTACCAAATAGCATAAACCCCTTAAATAAGGTATTTATATGAAATAAACATAACAATATAGTATATTTTATAATAAATTTATCATTTAAATTATAGTTTTAAATGTATGATTTACCCAGATATATAGGGTAGAAATTAACATTTTGTATTATTATTTGTCAAATATTGTAATATTCATACAAAATGTTAGATTTATTCTTATTTAAGTATTTATCATCCCATTCATCTCGTCTTCAGTAAGTGTTTTTACACCAAGAGTTACAGATTTGTCATATTTGCTTCCTGCATCTTCTCCATATATTAAAAAGTCAGTTTTTTTAGATACACTTCCTGATACTTTTGCTCCAAGCTCTTCAAGATCTTTTTTTATCAAACCTCTGCTTTTACTCATAGTTCCTGTTAGTACTACAGTTTTATCTTTAAAAGGGTTTTGTTTTGCTTCTATTTTTTGTTCAACTTTTGGATTAATGATCTCAAACAGTTTTAAAACTATCTCTTTATTTACTCTCATAAACTCCAAAAAAGAGTTAGCCATCTCATGACCAATACCATCTAAAGCAATAAGTTGTTCATAATTTACATTAAGTACATCAAGACCAAATTCAAGTGATATTTGCTTGCTTGCTACTTCTCCTATATGCTCGATTCCTAGAGCGTTTATCACTCTATATAAAGGTGAGTTTTTAGTATTTTGTATAGCATTTAGAAGATTGTTTATTTTTTTCTCTTTAAAGCTTTCAAGGCCTTCTAAATCTTCATATTTTAAACTATAAAGATCCAATATATCGTATATTTTTTTCTCTTGTACAAGTTTTTCAACTATCTTATTTCCTAGTCCATCTATATTCATACAGTTTTTAGATGCAAAATATATAATTGAGTTTACGACTCTTGCAGGGCAGTCAAGATTTTGACATTTGATTTGTATACCTTCATCTAGAAGTTCACTATTACATTGTGGACAAGTATTTGGTCGTGGTATATCTTTTTGAGTGCCATCTCTTCTATCTTTTAATACTTTTGTAATTTTTGGGATAATATCTCCACTTTTTATAAGTATTACTTTATCATTTATTTTTAGATCTAATCTTTGTATCTCATCAAAATTATGCAGTGTAGCTCTCTCAACTGTAGAACCATCTATTAAAGTTGGTGTTAGTTTAGCTACAGGGGTAATAACTCCTGTTCTTCCTACTTGTAAGATTATATCCTCTACAGTTGTTACTTTTTCAACAGCAGGAAATTTATAAGCACAAGACCATCTAGGATATTTTACAGTATATCCAAGCTCTTGTTGGGTTTGAAGTGAGTCTATTTTTGTTACCATACCATCAAGCATCATAGGTATAGTTTGTCTTACATCTATTACTTTATGATAAAACTCCTCGATTTGCTCAATATTTTCACACTTTTGTCTAAGAGGTGGAGCTAAAAATCCAAGATCATATACAAAATCCATCATCTGTGATGCTTTTGTAAACTCTAAGCTGTTTTGTCCAACTCCCCAAGGGTAAAAAAACAGCTTTCTTTTTGCAGTGATATTTGGATCAAGTTGTCGCAGACTCCCTGCAGCTGCGTTTCTTGGATTTGCAAAAGGAGCTTCATCATTTGCTAGTCTTGTTTGATTTATTTTTTCAAAATCATCTTTTTTGATTACCACTTCACCTCTTATTTCTATAAGTCCATCATAAGATATTTGAAGTGGAATTGAGTGTATAGTTTTTGCATTGTTTGTGATATCTTCACCTATACTTCCATCACCTCTTGTTATTGCTTGTTTTAATACCCCATTTTCATAAATAAGATTTAAACTAGCACCATCAAATTTTGGTTCACATATAAAGCTTAGATCTTCTTCAACTTTTTTGGCTCTATTTATCCAATCTTCAAGCTCTTTTGTATTAAATACATCTTCTTGTGACCACATACGACTAAGATGTGAAGCTTTTTTAAATCCATCTTTTAGTATATCTCCAACTCTTCTAGTTGGTGAGTTTGGGTGTATATGATCTGGATGTTCTTGTTCATATGCTAATACTTCACGATTTAATTTATCATACTCTTCATCTGTTGCTATTGGATTATCATCTACATAGTATGCTTTTGCCCACTGTATTAGAGTATTTATTTTTTTATTATATTGCTCTTGTGTCATTAAGCCTCTTTAGTTGTAGTTTCAAGCCAAGAAAAAAGCTCGTGTATCATTAAATTTAATGCTTTATTATAAGATTTTACAGATGAATAAGCATCTATAGAATTATTTGGTATTTTATATGAAAATGTTTTACTAGCTATATTTTCATTGTATTTATTTAAGATATAAAATTTGATTTTAAATACACTATATGCTTTATTATCTTTAATCACTTGTATCATTTTTAATAATTCACTTTGAAGAATAAAATCATATTTTCCATTTATCATAGAGGTGCTTACACTTTTATATATATTTAAACTATCAAGTTTTTGTTGTATTTGATTTTCTATCATTTTTGTTGGATATTCACCCCATTTATTTAATATATATGGGTATATTGTGAACTCTTTTTGACTATAGTAGATATTTGTATTGTTATATAGTTTTGAAGTTGTAGGTTCTAATATTTTGATATTATATGGTTGTTTTTGTTTGACTTTAGATATAAAACTATCTGTAATCTCTAAAGTATATTTATTTGTAGATGGTAGAGTTTTTGTACTACATCCTATAAATAAAATACTAAATAAAAAAAGTATAAATATTTGTTTCATTATTGTTTCTCTCCTGGACCAAATTTTGTTTTTGTGTCTTTAAATAAAAGATTACTAGGATTCTCTTCAATACCTTCTAATGTATTTTCAAGTCCTTGCATAGCTCTTTGGAATTCTAAAAAAACTGTATCCATTTTTTTTAGTGTATCGTTTGTCATCCCTTTAAGATCAAGTTTACCTTCATTGATTTGAAGTTCAAATCTATTAAATGCATCTTGTGTTTGAGCTGCAGCTGTTTTTACTACGTCTAAGGTAGACTTTAAATCTTTATTTATTAGCTCATCTAAAAATTGTGTACCTTTACTTACATTTTGTGTAGTTGTTTCAACATTATCCAATATATTTGTGATATGTTTAGCATTTTTTTGATTTACTATAAGTTCTATTTTTTTTGTTAATTTATCGATATTATGAAGTGTTGTTTTTAAATCAGCAGAGCTTTTATCTACATTTACTAAGATATCTTCTATAGATTTTAAGTTTTTATCATTTAAAAGAAGTGCTAGTTGGTTTAGTACTACATTTGCTTTTGATGTCATATCTTGAGCAGAATTTCCAAGTTTGTCAAACATAGTTTGTCCGTAGGGGATTACTTTATCCCCATTTTTATTTTTTTGAATTAAAGCAGCTTTTTTAGAGCCATTTAGAAGCTCAATATATTTAAGCCCAGTTATACCTTGAAGTGCAACAGTTGCTATAGTATCTTCTTTGATTGGAGTATATTTTTTTATTTCAAGTTTTATTTTTATTTGTTCAGAATTATTTGGATCTATTGTAATATCTTTTACTACACCTACTTCAAGACCTTTGAATTTGACAGGAGATTGGATATTTAACCCTGAAACTGTATCATGAGTATATACAACATAATAGTCAAATTGTTTCTCTTTTTTTCCATATTTACCCATCCAGTAAACAAAACTAACTAAACTAATAGTTAATATTACAACAAAAAAACCAACAAGTGTATAGTTTACTTTTGATTCCATATTTTACCTCTTTTATAATTTTAAAAATTCTTGAATAAATGGATGTTGAAGTTTTTTGGCATCTTCATATGATCCTTCAAGAAGTATTTTCTTATCATAGATTATTATAAATCTATCTAAAGCATTTTTAATACTAGCTAAATCATGTGTTACCATCACGACTGTTAGATCCAACATATCTCTTAATTGTACAATTAATTCATCAAACTCTTGAGCACTAGCAGGATCAAGACCACTTGTAGGCTCATCTAGAAATAAAAGTTTTGGATCTATTGATAAGGCTCTTGCTAATCCTACTCTTTTTTTCATACCACCACTTAGCTGTGCAGGGTATAGATGAGCAACACTTTGATCTAAACCTACCATATTAATTTTTGTATATACAATATCTTCAATAATATCTTGTGGTAAGTTTGTATACTCTTTTAATGGTACAGAAATATTTTCTAAAACTGTAAGAGATGAAAATAAAGCACCAAATTGAAATAACACACCCCAGTTTTGTTTGAGTTTATCTATTTGATTTATATTTAGTGAGGTTATATCATGATCTAGTATTTTTATAGTGCCACTTTGTATAGCTTCAAGTAAAATCATCTCTCTCATAATTGTAGATTTACCACTACCACTACCACCTAAAAGCCCAAATATTTCACCTTGATTAATTGTAAAACTAATATTATCATGTACTACTTTTTTACCAAATTTTGTACTAACATTTTTTATCTGTATAACTGGTTTCATTTTATATTCCAATTTCAGTTAATACTACTGAGATAAGAGCATTAATAGCAATTACCCAAAAAATTGCATTTACAACGCTAATTGTTGTATATTTACCAATACTATCAGTACTACCAGTTACTTGAAAACCTCTATAGCATCCAATAAGTGCAATTACCAAACCAAATACAGGAGCTTTAGTTAATCCAATTACTAAGTGTTTTATATCTACTTCAAGATACATTCTATGTATAAACTCTGCATATGATATATCAAGATTATAATTTGAAACAAGCATTCCCCCAGCCAAACCAAAAATATCTGCAAAAAATACAAGTAATGGCATTGCAATCATTAGTGCTATAATACGAGGCATAACTAAAAATATTGATGGTTCAAACCCCATAGTTCTCATAGCATCTATCTCTTCAGTAATTTTCATAGTTCCAATTTGTGCTGTAAAAGATGATGCACTACGACCTGCTATAACAATTGCAGTAATCATAGGAGCTAACTCTCTAAAAAGTGACATAGAAACCATCTCAACTATAAAAATATTTGCTCCAAATTTACTTAATTGTTCAGATCCTTGATAAGCTAATACAAGTCCAACTAAAAATACAGTTAACCCAATAATTCCCAAAGCATCAACACCTACAGATTTTAATTGTTGCATAATAGCTTTATATCTTATTTTTGTAGGATGAAGTAGGGCATATATGAAAAATACTGTTGTTTCTCCTACAAATTTAAAAAAAAGTGTAGAACTTTTTAGGAATTCTATTGTAGATTTTCCTGTTTGGTATAATAAGCTTGGTTGTTTTATAGTTTCATGTTTTTGTAATGTTACTTTGTCTTTATAAAAATCATAAAGTTTTTGTGTAGTTGCAGATATATTTTGAATTGTAATAGTAGATTTTTGATTTTTTAATTTATTTATACTATATTGTAAAAATATCATACCAGATGAGTCGATATATTCTAATTTTTTAAAATCAAAAAAAAGATTTTTACTTGTTGTATTAGATACAAAATTATTTACTTTTGTTGAGATATGGTTTAGGTTGTTTTTATCCCATAGTCCAATAATTTCAATTATAATATCAGAATTATTTGTAACTTTTACATGAAAATCAATCATTAACTATATCTCTTACAATATTGTATATAGTATCAACCGAACTAAGTTCTACTTTTTCTCTATTTGAGTGAGGAAAATATATATTTGGTCCTATTGATGTGATTTGTATATTTGGATATTTTTGTTTAAAAATAGCACATTCAAGTCCAGCGTGAATAGCTTCAAGTGAAGCTGTTGGTATATGTTTTTTATATATATCAAGAACTTTTTGTGTAAAATCATTTTGTATAGGTTTCCAAGCTGGATATTTTCCATTTGTAGATACTTCAAAACCACATAGTTCAAGTAAACATATAGTTTCATTGCATAAATTCTCTAATTCAGCATTGTCCATAGATCTAGCACTTAATGATATTTTTACATTATCAAGTTTTGTTTGTATTAAAGCTAAGTTAATAGAATTTTGTACTACATTTAAATTTTTATCATAAGCTCTTACACCATTTGCAAAGCTATATATAAAATCTATAACTTTATCATCTACTGCACTATAATGATCTGAAATAGTATCTATTTGTTCAATAATCATATTTTTATGAGTAGGTTTTGGTTTGGTATTTGATGCTACTATTGCATTACAAGATTTTGGTATAGAGTTTATTCTTTGACCACCATTTATATCTAAAAGTATAGCTTGTGCTTCTTTGATAGATTTTGCAACTAATTTAATCGCATTTGGGATATTTTTATCTATATCAACACCACTATGACCACCATCAAGGTTATCAAGTGTGATTGAGTATAAAGTTTTATTTGTGTCATTTGTTATAGTTTGTTTGTTTGTTGAAGTTGCAAAGATATCAATACCACCAGCACAACCAATACATATCTCACCCATAGCTTCACTGTCAAGATTTAGCATATATTTTGAATTAAGTTCAAATTTTATATCATTTGCACCAATAAGACCAATCTCTTCATCACTCGTAAAAAGGTATTCACAATCTTTTTGTTCAATCATAAGTGCCATCATCATAGCACATCCTATGCCATTATCTGCTCCAAGTGTTGAGTTTTTTGCTTTTAAAAAATTTCCATCTTGGATGATTTGAGGTATTTTATTATCCTCTAAACATACAATATCATAGTGAGATTGTAAGCATAGTTTGGTATTTGAGTTTTGTTTTTTACATAAAATATTATTTACATCATCTACATAACACTCATAGTCGTTTTGTAGTGCAAAATCTTGTATATATTTTATAAAGGGCTGATGTGTTTGACTACATCTTGGTATTGAAGTAATTTGTTTAAAAATATCTATAACTTTATTCATATTTTATTATAGCAAAAAATCATTTAAATAGATTAAATCTTTATTTTATATAAAGTCTATTTATAATAATATATTATAGAATTTAAATTTTATAAAAGGTTTATAATGAATTGGGAAAATATTAAAAAGCAATTAGTAACATTTTTACAGCAAGAAGTTAAAAAAACTGGTCTAAATAAAGTAGTAGTTGGTATTAGTGGTGGATTGGATTCTGCTATTGTATCTGTACTTTGTAAAGAAGCATTTAAAG
Source organism: uncultured Arcobacteraceae bacterium (assembly GCA_964486745.1). Lineage (GTDB taxonomy): Bacteria > Campylobacterota > Campylobacteria > Campylobacterales > Arcobacteraceae > JAYEFX01. The sequence continues at coordinate 8,197 of CAZAOJ010000045.1, read as the reverse complement.
ATAATATGAGTGGAGTATTTATGCCTTCACATTACTCAAGTGATGAAAGTATAAAAGATGCAAAAGAGCTTTGTGAAAAATTTGATATATCGTATGAAATAATTGAAATTGCACCTATGGTTGAAGCTTATGAACCACATATGCAAGGTGATAAACTTAGAATTGGGAATTTTTCTGCAAGAATGCGTATGAGTGTACTTTATGATATTAGTGCTAGAGAGTCTGCACTTGTAGTTGGTACTAGTAACAAAAGTGAGATATTATTAGGATATGGTACATTGTATGGAGATACAGCATGTGCTATTAATCCAATAGGACAACTATATAAAAGTGATGCTTTTGAATTTGCTAAATATTTGGGAATCCCTGATAGTATTATAAATAAAAAACCAAGTGCAGATTTATGGAATGGTCAAAGTGATGAAGAGGAACTTGGATACTCTTATGCAACTATGGATGAGATGTTAAAAAAACTTGTTGATGAAGATCAAACAAAAGAGCAGCTTGTTAAAAATGGCGCAGATGAAAAATTGATAGATATGTTACAATACAGAATAAAAGCAAATGCATTTAAAGGTAAACTACCAACAATTGCACAAATAAATTGGAGTGAATAATGAAAGAGATACCATTTTATAAACCATCAATTGGTACAGAAGAGATTGACCAAATTGATGATGTTTTTGAGCTTAAAAAAGAATCAAAAGTAGAAGAGTTTGAAGAAAATATTGCAAATTTTGTTGGTGCTGAACATGCAATAGCGACTTCAAATGGAACAGCAGCATTGTATCTTGCTATGAGTGCTATGGATCTAAAAAGAGGTGATAAGATCCTAATGAGTGTAAATGCTTTTCCAAATGTACCTGAAGTTGTAAGACATTTTGATGCAGAACCAATATTTATTGATATTAATATGGAAGATATGAATATAGATTTGGATAAATTTGATGAATACCTTACCCAAAATAAATCTAAAAAGCTAAGAGGTGCAATTATTAGTTTTATAGCTGGACAAACACCAAATTTAGAAAAGTTGTATGAGATTACTAAAAAGCATGGTATTGTTTTAGTAGAGGATGCTACAAATGCTTTAGGTGTGACATTTAAAGATGATCCTATTGGATCACTTCAAGCAGATATGACAGTATTTTCTATGAATCCATCAAATGGTAAGAGTGCAGTATCAAATACTGGAGTAATAGTTACAAATGATGAAAAATTAGCTACTAGAGCAAGATTACTTAGAACACATGCTATTACTACTACATATGATGATTATGGAAATTTAGCATATATTTATGATGTAGTAGATATTGGATTTAAATTTGATGCTAGTGAACTTGAAGCTGCATTTTCTCTTGCACAATTAAAGAAAACAAATAAGTTTATTAAAAGAAGAAAAGAGATAGCAAAGATATATGAAGAGCGTTTAACAGGAGTTAAACATATAACTGTGCCTAACTATACAGATGAGCATATTTTTACGCAATATATTATAAAAATATCAAGAAATAGAGATGCATTTGCTAGAGCTTTAAAAGAAGAAGGTATATCAACTGGATTAAATTTCATTCCGCTTCATTTACTTACTTATTATAAGCAAAAATATGGGATTAAAATTACAACATTTCCAAATGCACTTACGTCATATCAACAAATATTATCATTACCTATGTATCCAGGTCTTAGTGATGATGAGGTTAATTATGTATGTGACAAAGTTATATCTATTGCAAAAGAGTGGATTTAAAATAATTGACAAATAAAAACCTTGTATCTTGGGTTGAGAAATATCTGTTTTTCCCAACCCCTTTTATGCAACTAATCTCTATGGTTATGTTGCCACTTACTTTGGTATATTGTTTAGTAATATCATTTAAAAGATCAACTGCAAAAGCAAAATATTTTGGAATACCTATTATTAGTATTGGTAATTTACTTGTGGGTGGCACAGGTAAAACTCCTGTTACAATTGCATTGGCAAAAGATAGGCAAAATGTAGCAGTAGTATTACGTGGATATGGAAGAGTATCCAAAGATATGATAGTGGTATCAAATGGTAAAAAAATATTGTGTGATGATATAAAACAAACAGGTGATGAAGCTATGCTTTTGGCTTTGGCTTTACCAAATGCTGTAGTTATTGTATCAAAAGATAGAAAAGAGGCTATTATAAAAGCAAAAGAGCTAGGATGTAAAGTTATTTTTTTAGATGATGGTTTTTCAAAATATGATATAGAAAAATATAATATTTTAGTTCGTCCTGCAAAAGAGCCTACAAATATTTTTTGTCTGCCAAGTGGTGGATATAGAGAACCAAAGATTATGTATAGTACTGCTCATCAGGTTTTGCTTGAAAATAAAGATTTTAAAAGAGTAGTAAGATTTAAAAAAGATGATAATTTTGTAGAAGAATTACCCTCAAATCTAGTAGTAATAACTGCAATTTCAAAAGCAAATAGATTACTTGAGTTTTTACCAAAAGATACAGTAATGGAACTCTTTGAAGATCACTACTTTTTTACAAAAGATGATATTGATAATATCTTAAAAAAATATACAAATCACAACTTTATAACAACACAAAAAGATATGGTAAAACTAAAACAGTTTGATATACCAAATCTGTATCTAATGGATCTGCAAATAGAGTTTAGTGAAGATTTAGATCTATCAAAAATTGATGATTATATAAATTTAGCTTACAAATAAAATACTAATCCAAATAACACTACAAACAATAATAGATAAGAATACTATTGTACTTCCTACATCTTTGGCTCTTCCTGCCATCTCATGATGTTCTAAAGTTACTAGATCAACTACTCGCTCAATAGCACTGTTTATAGCTTCAGCAATCAAAATGCTAAAATATGAGATAAACATAAGAAGTTTTAAATAAAGTGAGATATCAACCAATAATATAATAGCTATTGCAGGAATTAACAAAATAAGCTCTATTTTAAAAGAGCTTTCATTTTTAATAATATCTTTTAGTCCTTTTAGTGCATAAGATGTGTTTTTGATAAAGTTATATTTTGGTTGATTTCTCATAATTAACTTTCTATAATATGCCCAACAAATTTTGAACCATTGTCAAGTATAACTTCACCTTTTCTAAATCCCAAACCACAAGCTTCATAAGCATAAAATACTCCAGCTTGGTAGTAGTTGCCATCTTTGTCTTTAGGAAACTCTACAAACTCTTGGAATATTGATTTATGTCCATCATAAGGTCCATCAATAGATTTTTCAACTACACCATTTTCATCTATGATTTTTGTATTTGCTCCCTCTCTGCCAAAACATTTTTTTTCTACATGTTTTTTGTTTTGAAGTGGTTCAAATGATGTTTCAAGTAGTAGCGGATGATTTGGGAAAAGATCCCATAATATTTTCATAAAACCTTTACTTTGAAACATTAAACTATATGCAGGATTAAAAATAATTGCTTTTTTGTCATTTATAATTTGTGTTAAAATAACTGCTAGTTCACTTTCATCTATTGCCATATCTTCCCAAGGGATAAGTTTAAACCAAAATTCAAAGATTTCATCATCTTTACTTATCCCATCATCACTAAAACCAACTTTATCAATATACTCAAAATCTGTATTAAATCCAGCTTCGCTTGCTATATGTTGAAGTAGTTTTGTAGTATTTTCCTCTTCATCATTCCCACTAATTGATGAAAAAAGTATTTTCCATCCTAGATCTTTGTAATACTCTTCAAACTTTTCTATATCACTATTAAGTGTGATTATTCTTTTAAAATTATCTTTAATAGCTTCATACAAATTGTTAAATTGACTTGCTTCGTCAAGGTTATTGTATTTTAATATAGCCCATTGGATAATTGCTGTCTCAAAAAGTGCAGTTGGAGTATCTGCATTGTATTCAATTAGTTTTATTGGTTTGCCATCAATTCCACCTGCAAGATCAAATCTTGAATATATATGCCAGTGTACATCATCTTCCCAAGATTTTTTAATAATATCAACGAGATTAAATGGGATATTAATCTCATGAAAAAGATTATTCTCAATCACATATTCTCCAGCTTCGCAAAACATATCATACAGCTCGTTTGTAGCATCATAATAAGCATTTGCTTCATCTTGAGTGATTTGTATAACTTGATCACTTATATAAGAGCTGTTGTCATTGTCTGTGTGCCATGTAAATCCAATAGATTCTAAATAAGTATTATCTAATGGTTTAAGATTTAAAAAGTTCATACTCTATCCACCAAAAAAACTAGATCTACTAGATGAAGATTTAGTTCTACTCCCAAAGAATCCACTTTTTTTATTTGAAGCTGATGATTTTCTTGCACTTGCTTTTGCTTTTTTGAAACTATTTACACTTTTTGAAAAAGTAGAAGGTGATTTATAGTTTGTTCTTCTTTGTGCTTGATAGTTTGGATTGTTAAAAAGTTTATTTCCTATATAGCTTCCTATCATAGCTCCTGCAATTGAACTTAATAAAACTCCACCAAGTCCCATACCACCATTTGATACTTCAGCTTGATCTGGATTTGTAAGAGCTGAAGTACCATTGTCTATTTTGATTGCTTCTTGTCTTACGAGTTCATCAATTTCTGCTTTTGTTAAAATTCGTTCACTTCCATCAAGCTCTCTTAATAAAATTGTTGTATGTTTACTTGGAAACTCATCTGCAATAGTGTATCCACCATTTGGTAGTTTTTCAATTACTACAAAAGCATTTTGTTTTTGTGCTGCATTTGTAAATGCACCATTTTGTCCTTGTTGGTTTTGATTTTGTCCTTTGTCTTCACAGCCTGTTAATCCTACAATAAGTAAAGCACCAAGTCCACCAACCATAGCATAATCAGATATTTTTTTTATATGTTTCATATATATTTTAATTCCTTTTATTATTAAAGTGATATTGTATCAAAAAAGAATTCTTTTTTATCTTATATTCTTTTTAATATTATATATATCATAATATATATCTATAGCTTTTTTTAGTTCTTGATTTGTTAGTATAGTATCTTTTTTATAACCTTTTTTGATTATAAAGTTGTATGGCATTACAGGTATATTTGAAGTTGGATTTTCTAAAAATCTATATAGATAATTTTTAATTCTTTTTTTAGAACTAAATTTTAGAGTATACTCTTTCATAAAAAGTGTTAAATCCTCTTGATTATGACATGACATACAGTTTGTTTGAAATATATTAGTCGCAAATATATTTGTAATTAGTGTAATAGAAATTAAGAGTTTTACCATTTTATACTCACTTTTGTACCTTTGTTTATCTCTGAATTGATATCTATTTTTAAATTATATTCATCAATTATAGATTTTATTATACTATATCCTATACCAAAGCCACCGGTTGTTTCATTGAATCTTTTATATCTAATAAATATTTGTTCAATCTGTTCTTTACTCATACCACAACCTTGATCTTCTATACTCAAATAATTTGATTTTAGTATTACAGTTATAGTTTTTTGAGGTGAAGTGTATTTTATACTATTTGAGATAAGATTATCAATTAGTCTTTCAAATTTTAGTTTATCAATGACTATATGAATATTATCCTGAATATTGGTTTTAAACTCTATCATTTTCATATCAACCAATGGTTGAAAATATTCTATTCTGTCATATATAATTTCTGATATATTTATATTTTGATTATTTGATTTTTTTGTATTATTTAAAAGGAGAAAAGATAGATCATCATAGATTGTACTTATAGTTTTTGAAGCTATTTTAATACGGTTTATTTTTTTTAGATTTTTATCATTTATTGTATCATAGTCTAATGTTTCAATATTACCTAAAATTGCAGATATTGGAGTATTTAGTTCATGTGTTGTATCTTTTATAAATCTATTTAACAAAATAATATTATTACTAAGTGGTCGTATAAGTATTTTTGCAAGTAAAAATGATGTAAAAACCAAAAATAATATCACTAATAATACAATTAGATATATTTTATTTGTAGAGTCTTTAAATATAGTTTTATAATCTTTTTGTATCACTAGATATGCCGCACCCAAATAGTAAGGTTCTATTTTATATATAAAATATATATAATCATCTTGTAGAAAATATGATTTGAAAAAATTTATATTTTTTAATGAGAACTCTTTAAATATAATATTTTTATCAATATCGTATATATTTGATTTTATATCTTCAAAAGTAGGGTATATAATAATATCATCTTTTTTATAGTCATTATGTAGTTGTTCAAGTTGGTCTATTATTTGATTTGCCCTTATATCAATTTCAGACTTAGTAGAATTAAATATTTGATTCTTTTGTGATTTTATATATATAAAAGATAGCGCACATACAAGTAAAATAGTAGTAGTGAGATATACTAAAACTATATTAAAAATAGTTTTTCGTATATTTTTATTTTTACTCAACAAATTTATAGCCTTGTTTTTTTATGCTTATAATTTTTTCATTTCCAAATATTTTTCTTAGAGTTCTGATATAATTTCTTAAACTTCCATCACTAATATCTTCATCAAAATCCCAGACAAAACCATATATTTTATCAAAAGTTAGAGTATGATTTGGATATTGTAAAAATAGCCTTAAAAGTCTAGCTTCCTTATTTTTTAAAGATATAATTTCATTTTCTTTTTTCAATTCATTGTTACTTAAATTAAATGTAAAATCATTAAATATTTTTATGATACTATTAGAAATATCATTCTTTAATAGTTTATTTATTCTAAATAGTAATTCTTTAAACTCAAATGGTTTTTTTAAATAATCATCACAGCCACTTATATAGCCTTTTTCTAGATCATCAATATCATTTAATGATGTTGTAAATATAGCAGGGGTATTGATATTTATATCTCTTAAATTTTTTAATAATTCAAATCCATTAAATGGTGGCACATTTACATCTAATATTAGTAAATCAAATCTTTCAGTTTCTAATATGTCCAATACTCTTTGTGAATTATAAACACAAACAACATTAAAATTATTATCTTGTAGAAAATCTGTTAGGGTATTTGATAAATTAATATCATCTTCTAGGTATAAAATCTTATTCATGATGGAATTGTAGTGAATAATTGTTAATTATTTGTTAATAATAGTAGATATGATACAATTTAATATGTCAAAAAAAATAAATCCAAACACTTTATGTCCTTGTGGCAGTAGTAAGAAATATAAAAAATGTTGTGCGATATTTCACAAGGGTAAAAATGCTTTGAGTGCTTTGGAACTTATGAAAAGTAGATATAGTGCATTTGTTGTTGGTGATATTAAATATATCATACAAACATCAACCAATCAAAATGATTATAATGACCTTGAAAATTTTAGTAAAGAGTGTGATTTTAAAAAACTTGAAATATTAGAATTTATTGATGGTCAAAATAAAGCTTATGTGACATTTAAAGCTACAATATTTTGTAATAATCAGGATAATAGTTTTATAGAAAAAAGTACATTTATAAAAAAAAATGATAGATGGCTATATGAAATTGGGGAATTTATATAAATGAAATTAGATCTCTTTTTAGAAGTTTTAGATAAGTTAGAAAAAAACCTACCACAAGATACACCTGCACATAAATTAAAAAATTGTTATAAAAGAAACCCATATACGATACTTATGACTACACTTTTGAGTCTTAGAACAAAAGATGAAAATACCACAATTGTAGCAACAAAACTATTTAATGATATTCAAACACCACAAGAGCTACTAAAAATTAATATAAATGAGTTGGAACAAATTGTAAGACCAACAGGTATGTATAAACAAAAAGCAAAAACACTGCATGAAGTTTCAAAAGTATTAATAAAAAAATTTAACTCTACTGTGCCAGATAATAAAGAAGATCTATTAAGTATAAAAGGTATTGGAGAAAAAACTGCAAATATTGTTTTAAATAATGCCTTTGGTATAAGTAGTATAGCAGTTGATACACATGTGCATAGAATTTGTAATTTATTAAATTTTATAGCTACAAAAGATGAAAAAGAGAGTTCTATAATTTTAAATAAAATTATTCCTCGAAAATATAAATCAAAACTAAATTTTACACTTGTAGCTTTTGGACAAACTGTATGTACAGTCAAAAATCCAAAATGCGATAAGTGTGTTATTAATAATCTGTGCCCTTTAATGCAGACCTCATAGTTTCAACCAATTGTTCATTAGCTTTTGTATT
>CAZAOJ010000044.1:0-15486 GCA_964486745.1 uncultured Arcobacteraceae bacterium | reverse complement strand
TCTTTGATTTTTTTACCCATAGCTCTACGAACTAAATCCGCACCACCAAGGCTAAATCCACCAATTGTCTGAACTATTTGCATAACTTGCTCTTGATATACAATAACTCCATAAGTTGGTTCAAGAATAGGTTTTAATGGTTCTTCAAATTCATCATAAAAATAATCAATTTTTGCTCGTCCATGCTTTCTTTCAATAAAATCATCAAGCATACCAGACTCCATAGGTCCCGGTCTATAAAGTGCAAGTACAGCAATAATATCTTCAAAATTAGATGGCTTTAATCTTCTATTTAAATCTTGCATACCACTAGATTCTATTTGAAATAAACCTATTGTATGTCCTGTTTGAATTAAATCATACACACCTTTATCATTTACATCTTGAAGAATAAAATCTACTCTTTTACCATGTCTTTTTTCTACTAGTTTATTTGCCTCTTCAATTACTGTAAGAGTTTTAAGTCCCAAAAAGTCAAATTTGATTAAATCTACATCTTCTACATATTTTCCACTATATTGAGTTGCAAGGGTATCTAATCCACTGGGTTTAAATAAAGGAGTTTTTTTCCACAATGGTTCATTTGATATAACAACTCCAGCAGCATGAGTTCCTGCATTTCTATTAAGTCCTTCAAGTGCTAATGCATATTCCCAAACTCTAGCAGCTTGAGGATCAGAATCAATTAACTCTTTTATTTTTGGTTCTTTATCAAATGAACCTTGAAGATCAATTCCCAATTCATCAGGAATAAGTTTTGCCATTGCATCTGCTTTGGAATAAGGCATATCAAGGACTCTAGCTACATCTCTAATAACTCCTTTTGCAAGAAGTTTACCAAAAGTGATAATTTGAGCAACATTGGCCCTTCCATATTGATCAACAACATAATCAATAATTTCACCACGTCTTGCTTGACAAAAATCCATATCAATATCTGGCATTGATATTCTTTCTGGATTTAAAAATCTCTCAAAAAGCAACCCATATGGCATAGGGTCGATATCTGTGATTTCCAAAGAGAATGCTACAAGACTACCAGCTGCTGATCCTCGTCCTGGTCCAACAGGTATCTCCATCTGTTTGGCAACAATAACAAAATCCCAAACAATAAGCATATAACCTGGAAATTTCATATTATTTATAATATCTATTTCTACTTGCAATCTATCTTTATACTCTTGATGTTTACTTGGATCTACAATTTTTAATCGTTTTTCTAATCCTTTCCAGCACTCATGTATAAAAAGAACTTTATCATTTTCAAGTGAATATTCCACATCAGGATGAGGCAATTCTATTCCACTAATTTTTGCTTTATCTCTAGTAAATTTAAAATTTGGAGGAGTAGGATCACCTAATTTTATCTCTAAATTACATTTAGAAGCTATCTCTTGAGTATTTGCAATAGCTTGAGGAATATCTGCATATAATTTTGCTATTTGTTCTGGTGATTTTACATAAAATTCATGCACACTATGTCTTAATCTATTTGGATCATCATATAGTTTATTCATAGCTATACACATAAAAGCTTCATGGGCATCTGCATCTTTTGGATATGTATAGTGGGTATCATTTGTGGCTACTATTTTAATACCAGTCTCATGTGAGAGTTTTATAATTTGTGTATCAATATAGTGTTGATCACCAATACCATGACGCATAATCTCAAGATAAAAGTCATCTCCAAATATCTCTTTGTACTCTAAAGCTATTGCTTTTGCAGCATCATAACCCTTTGCTCCATTTTTTACATTTCTCTCATTTTGTAAATTTAGATGCCAGTTTATCTCACCTTGTAAACACGCAGCACTACAAATAAGTCCTTCACAATTATCTTTTAACAATTGTTTATTAATTCTTGGATAGTAATAAAATCCATGCATATAAGCCTGAGAACTTAAAAACATTAAATTCTTATATCCTACATCATTTTTTGCATATAAACATAAATGAAATCTTTGTTTTGTAGATTTATCACCTATATCATCTTGATTATGAATATACGCTTCCATTCCAATAATAGGTTTTATACCCTCTTTTTTCATTGTGTTATAAAAATCAATAGTACCAAACATATTACCATGATCTGTCATAGCAACACTTGTCATTCCAAGTTCTTTAACCCTTTTTGCTAGTGCTTTTATTTTATTTGCGCCATCAAGTAATGAGTACTCTGTATGTAAATGAAGATGTGTAAATTGTGGTATTTTTGACATGATAAATCTTTATGGTTTATTTATAGATATACTATATTTTTTATATAGCATTATAGTGAAAAGTTTATGACAACAAATTAAAATTATAGTTTAATTTGTTGTCAATATTATAAGTTTATTAGTGGTGTTTTTTTGTATCTACATTTGGAAGAACTAACATATTTACAAATCTACCCTCTAGTTTTGGTTCATTGTCTTTATGTCCAAGATCTTCAAGCATAGGCCATATTTTATTAAGAACTTCAATACCAGCTTCAGGATTAGCCATCTCTCTACCTCTTAAAAATACTCTACATTTTACATGATAACCTTTTTCAAGGAATTCTCTTGCATGTTTTACTTTATAGTTAATATCATTATCAGCAATTTTTACAGAAAATTTAACTTCTTTTAGTACAATCACTTTTTGATGTTTTTTAGCTTCTTTTTTCTTTTTTTCTTGTTGATATTTAAATTTACCATAATCCATAATTTTAGCAACAGGTGGTTTAGCATTTGGTGCAATAAGTACCAAATCTAATCCTGCTTCATCTGCTAATCTCATAGCTTCTTTTGTACTAATTATTCCATAACTAGTACCATCATCATGGTTACATCTTACTTCACTTACTTTGATATCATCATTCATGATTACATCATCTTGTTTTTTACCTTTATTATGGCTCAAATCTCACCCTCACTTTTTAATTGTTTTAGCATATCAATAAATTCATCTTTTGTGATATTGCTTTGTTCTCTTGTTCTTCTATTTCTTAGAGCAATTTTTTGTTGCTCCACCTCTTCATCTCCAATTACAACTATCATTGGAACTCTTTGCTTTTCTGCTACTCTAATTCGCTTATTTAGACTCTCATTTTTATTTGATATTTCACTATCAATCTCAAGCTGTAATAACTCATTTTTAAGCTCATTTGCATAAGCTTCATGAGTATCAGCTATTGGTACAAATATCACTTGAGTTGGAGCAATTATAAATGGAAATTCTCCAGCAACATGCTCAGTTAAAATACCAATAAATCTTTCAAATGAACCAAGTATTGCTCTATGAATCATCACTGGTCTTGCTCTTCCATTATCTGCAGTTACATACTCTACATCAAATCTTTCAGGAAGATTCATATCTACTTGAACTGTACCACATTGCCATTTTCTACCAATTGCATCAAGTATTTTTATATCGATTTTTGGACCATAAAATGCTCCTCCACCTTCATCAATACCATAAGGGATATTATTTTCATCAAGCGCGTCCATAATACCTTTTGTAGTACTTTCCCAAAATGCATCGTCTCCAATAGCTTTTTTAGGTTTTGTAGAAACTTCCATCTCATATGTAAAATCAAATTTACTCATAAGTGATTCAACAAATCCAAGTACCTCAATAATTACATCTTTTACTTGAGATTCCATACAAAAGATATGTGCATCATCTTGAGTAAATTCTCTTACTCTAAACAGTCCATGCATAACACCAGACTTCTCATGTCTATGAACTACACCATATTCAAAAAACTTCATTGGTAAATCTTTATATGATACAGTTGAGTTTTTAAATATCTCAATATGACCTACACAGTTCATAGGCTTGATACCATACTCTTGCCCATCAATTTGAGTAAAGTACATATTCTCTTTATAGTTTGCATAATGTCCTGATTTTACCCAAGCTTCAGCTTTTAAAATCTCAGGAGCACGTACAGGTTCATAACCTCTAACTCTATGAGCTTTATATAAAATTTGTTCTAGTTTAGATCTAAGTCTTGCACCTTTTGGTAACCACAATGGTAAACCAGCTCCAACATTTTCACTAAATGTAAATAGTTCAAGTTCTGTTCCAAGCTTTCTATGATCTCTTTTTTTTGCTTCTTCAAGCATAGTTACATAATCTCGTAGCTCTTTTTTATCAAAAAATGAGATACCATATATACGTGTAATCATCTCATTTTCTTCATCACCACCTAGATAAGCTCCAGCTACTCTTGTAAGTTTAAAAGATCTAATCATTCTTGTGTTTGGCACATGTGGACCTCGACATAAATCTTCAAAATCACCTTGTTTATATATAGTTAAAGTGTCATCTGTAATATTTTTTAATACAGCTTGTTTTAACTCATCATTTGCAAATTTTTCTTCAATCTCTTGTCTTGAAGCTTCATATCTTTGAATTGGTATTTTAGCAGCAGCAAGTTCTTTCATCTTTTTTTCAATAGTGATTAAATCATCATCATTGATAGAACTATCTACTTTAAAATCATAATAAAACCCTTCTTTTACTACAGGTCCTACAAAAAATTTAGCTTCTGGGTAAAGTTCTTTAATCGCTTGCGCCATAAGATGGGCAGTTGAGTGTCTTAAAATTTCAAGTGCTTGTGGTGAGTTATCTGATTTGATAACATCTCCTTCAATACCTAATGCTTCAGCAGTTTGAAGGTCATAAATTTGACCATCTTTAACAATTCCTATTGGTTCCAACAATTTCCTTTGTGTATATTTTATAAAATTTTAATATTTTAACTTAATTAGACTTAAAATAGTGTACAATAACAAATGGTTTTAAATTTATCAAAAATAAAAACAGAAGCATTGTTACTTATTTGCAAGGATTTAATCTTACAATATCAAAATAGTGATGAAAATCTTTTTGATGTAGATGATAGTACTATTAGTATGATTAATTATACTACATCTAATATTCTTCAAGCAATAGATGCAACAATACATAATCATAACTACTACATAAAAAATGCAAGAAACTCAAGAATCAAAGCTATAATTACATCATATGAATTTATATCAAAAGAGCTTAGTAAAGAGTTAAAACAAGGTCAACCTTTTAATCCAGCAATGCTTTATTTTGCTTTTTTATCAACTTGGTTTGCAGAACTTGAGCATGAAAAGACAGCAAAAGAGTATATTTATTTTACACTTTATCCATATGCTCAAGTATATGATACATTATTAATAAATCAAAAAAATATACAATATAAAGCACTTAATATCTCTATGATAAATATTGCTGAAGATATTATTTCAAAACTTCATAATTACAAATTATACTAATAGCTATACTATTATCGACTTTTATTAATTAAATTACTATATTTAAAAAATTATTTATGATATAATTATACATAAAATTCTAATTTATTTTAGAAAACCAATATTAATTAAAGAAGCTATATGATAAAAGAGTACAAAGAATTCAGCCAAGATTTAAGAAAAAAATTTTTACAAATAGGTATAATTCCTATTATAATAATATCTGCATTCTTATTTGGAAAGATATATTTTATTATAGATGATGCCAGTGAGAAGTCTCATACCAAAGTGTTAAAAGATATAGATTTTTATACAAATGAACTACTTAAAAGAATAGATCAAAAAGCAAAATTTTTACAACAAAATTTTCAATCAATAAATCTAAAAGAGTTCTTGCAAATCAACAATGATATAGATACTCTTATTATATATAATAAAAGTGATGGCAAAACTGTATAATTAGTATCAGATTTTAACATGACAAAAAAAGATAAAGAAAATTATATAAAAAATCATCCATATAGTAAATATAAAAACTTAGAAAAGCCTCTTTTTAGTACTATTCCAAAATCAACTAATACTAAAACTACCCTATCCTATGCTATACCAAGTGATAAATATATATTTGTATTTTATATTAATTTATCTTCTATTACATCCTTTGTAGAATATATAAAAAAAAGTGTAGATTATATTATAGTAATTGTAGATAAAAATGGTAATTATATTTATAATACTTCTTCATATCCTTATTTTAAAGACAACTTTTTTACTACAGAATATTATAAAAAAATAGTTCAAGTAAATGACCCATTGGAATATGAAGAATTTTATAATGAAGCACAAGGTGAAGATAATTTTGTTGTATATTATCAAAGTAAAAATACAGGCTGGACAATATTAACTATAGAAGATTCTGACTCATTAGATGATAAAGTTTTATCTATTATTCCATATATATTATTACTTCTACCCTTACTTTTAATAGTGATTTTTATCATATCAAATAAATTTACTAAAAAAATAGTAATGCCTCTTGAAATACTTATTTCTAAGATGGAAGGACTATCTAGAACCTCTACTACTCAAAAAATTGAACTTAAAAATTTAGAATACTATTTATTTATACGAATTATTGATAGTTTTAACACTATGCAGGATAAAATTTTTCAAAGAGAAAAGGAACTAAAGAAATCAAATGAACTTTTAATTGGAAAAACAAAAGAGATATCAGCATTAAATAATTCATTACAAGAGAGAATAGAAGAAGAGATAGAAAAAAATAGATTAAAAGATCAACAAATGCTTCAACAATCTCGCCTTGCACAAATTGGAGAAATGATATCTATGATTGCTCACCAATGGAGACAACCTCTGGCAGCTATTAGTTCAACAAGTATGGCATTAAGCTTTAAAGCAAATCTAAATAAATTAGATAATGAAACTATAATCGATCTTAGTACAAAAATTTCTAATTATTCTCAACATTTGAGTTCCACTATTAATGATTTTAGAGATTTTTTCAAACCAAATAAAGAGAAAAAAGAAACTACTTATGATGAACTTATTGAAAGTGTGTTAAAAATAATTGAAATATCTTTAACAAATAAAAATATAACTTTAATACAAAATCTCCATAGTGAAAAAGTTTTTAACACATATCCCAATGAACTAAAACAAGTTATTCTAAACCTAATTAAAAATGCAGAAGATGCCATTTTAGAAAGAGAGATTGAAAATCCCACTATTATTATTGAAAGTGTAGATAATATATTAACTATTCAAGATAATGCTGGTGGTATTCAAGAAGATATTATTGATAAAATATTTGACCCATTTTTTTCTACTAAAAAGAAAAAAGATGGTACTGGTCTTGGGTTGTATATGAGTAAAACAATAGTTGAAAAACATTGTGAAGGAAAACTAATAGTTAAAAACAATAAAAATGGTGCATGTTTTAGCATTATTTTAGAAGGATAATCAAATGAAAGTAAGAGTTTATTATGAAGATACAGATGTAGGTGGGGTTGTATACCATTCAAACTATATAAATTTTTGTGAAAGAGCAAGAAGCGAGATGTTTTTTCAACATGGATTATCACCACATCAAGAAAATGAATTCTTTGTAGCAAAACATCTTGAAGCTAATTTTATAAAACCTGCCGTTTTTGCAGATATTTTAGATATTGATACAAAAGTGATAAAATTAAAAAATGCTTCAGCAGTTTTACATCAAACTATTACTAGAGATGGTGAAAAATTATTTGAAATGAATGTAACAGTTGCATATCTTAAAAATAAAAGACCAGCAAAAATTCCTGATAATATGAAAGAATTTTTATCAAGATATCTTTAGGTATCTATTAAAACTTCTTTTACATCTTCATATATTTTTGCATTTATAAAAAACTCATATTTTTCATCTAAAATTGCATCAACTACTACAATTGTACTTAAATCAAAAACATTATTATTAGATACTTTTAATCGAATCATATTTTCTTGCTCTATTGTAATAGGATTAAAGATCATCTCCATCACATCTTTATACTTTTGATTTAGATTCTGATTTATATACTCAATAGTTATTAGTTTTATCTCATTTCTATTTAGATAAGACACCCCATTATAGCTATACTCTACCCTTGCATTTGATTTACCATTTTGAAGTGTAGAATAACTTAAAATATATGATGGCACTACTTGCTTATTTACTTTAACAAAACCACTTAATAATCTATAATTTAAAAACCTTTGTTTAATTATTTTATATGGTTTATTTTGTTTTTCATATCTATTTCTTGTGTGGTATAACTCTAATCTTTCCTCTATAGATTCTGGTAAAATCTGTTTTGATATTGGACAAATCATCTCATCCATAAGTTTATCTTGATAAGCTCGCTGAGGAGTTAAACCAAATAAACATCCACAATAATTTTGCCTATAAAGTGAGTTTTGTTTTACTTGTTCCCCTTGTATTTGTACACCATTTCCCGATCTATAATCTTCAAATATCCATTTTATACCATACTGTTCTTCTAAGTTTTTACCTATAATTTCTAGTTTTTCTTGTGATTTTTTTGGAGAAATTAAAAGCGTAGTTGTAAAACTATTATGACCTAATTCTAAAGCTTTTTTTGCACTTACACCTAGTCTATTATCAAAACAAACTGTACATCTATCACCTTTTTCTGGCTCATTTTCTAAGCCTTTTACAAGTTTTAACCAACCATCAAAATCATAATCACCTTCAATAAGTTGTATTCCTAACTTATCACATGAGTATTGAACATCCAATAATCGTAAAGCATATTCACTATATGGCTGAATATTTGGATCATAAAAAAAACCTACTAATGTCTCGTTGGGATAATCTTTTTGTAATTGTTGTAGAAAATAGTGACTATCTACAGAACAACATATATGAACTAGCAATAAAACTCCTTATTAAAGAGATATTATAGTAAAATAATTCCAAATAAGAGGTAAGTGTATGATAAGAAAACAAATCCACATAGATAAAGAAGCAGTAACCACTCTAGCGATGGTAAAAGAAGGATTACTATCTCCAGTAAATGGGCTAATGGATCAAAACCAAGCTAAAGAGGTAGATGAAACTGGTACATTTAATGGAGAAAAATTTCCATTTTCATTTTTATTATCTCCTAGTGGAGAACAAAATGAACAAGTTATCAAAAATGCTAAAGATGGAGATATATTTGATCTTGTTTGTGATAAACAAATTGTAGGAAGTATTACTACAAAGCAAAGTTTTAAAATTGATAAACAAGCTAGAATAAAATTAATTTATGGGACAACAAATCCAGAACATCCAGGGGTAAAAAATACTTTAAAAAGGCTTGGTTCGTATGCAATTTGTGGTGATTATGATATTATAACCGCACCAATCAGATCGCAAAAACAATTGTGTAATAATGCAATACAAAATACCAATGCAAAAAATATCTCTTCTATTATCATATCTGCAAAACCTTTTCATAGAGTTCACGAAAGACTTATTAGAACAACGCTTGTAAAATCTGATCTTATGGTAATTTTTATACTAAAGAATTATGATGATGAACTTTTAGATTATGATATTAGATACAAAACTGTGCAATACTTTGTGGAACATTTTATTCCAAAAAATAAAGTTATACTTATACCACTAGAACATACTTATATATTTGCAGGATATAATGAACTTTTATTAGATAGTATAGTTGCTAAAAATTTTGGATGTAATCAACTAATAATAGGACAAAACCATGCAGGACTTGGAGCATACTACGATCACGATAGTTTAAATACACTTGCAGATACTCTTACAAATATAGATATAGAGCTTATGAGTGAGTTTGTTTATTGTAATGAATGTACAACTCTTGTAAGTACAAATGCTTGCCCTCATGGTAGCCACCATCATATAAAATATCACTCAAACTCTATTTTAGATCTTCTTGAGATGGGGATAATGCCACCAGCTATTTTAATGAGAGCAGAAATTAGTTCATTGATATTATCACATCTTTTTCCAAATCGCACAGAAAAACTAGCTAAAATACATCAAGATTTATCCCCTTCAAGTGGACTTTTAGATGATTTTGAATCAACAGATTTTTACAAAAGTTTGATGAATCTGTATCAAACCTCATCTTTGACATAAGTAAACATATGAAATATATCTTATCAATATTGATAATGCTTTTTTTTACAGCATGTGCAATAAATCAGCCTATACTAACTAAAAGTGCAACAATACTGATAAAAACACCTACTATGAAATACTATGATAGTGGTTTTATATCAAAATACAATGACCACATTGAAGTACAAATATATAATGCAGGAAACACTGTTTTACAACTAACAATATATAAAGATAGAATTTGCAAAGATACATTTGCTTGCCAAAGCTCTAAAGAGTTTAATAAGCAGTTTTTACACAAAAATTATACTGATGACTTTATGTTTAATCTGTTTTCAAAACCATCAGTAAATTTTAAAGATAAACAAAATCATATTAAAATCAAAATAATTCCCAATTAAATTTGTAAATTTATAATCTCATCTTTTAAAGATTTTTTATTAATTTTATCTGATTCTTTAGAGATCATAGGAATATTTTGTTTAAATATAATTTTTGATGGAACCATATAAATAGGAAGATGTTTTTTAAGCTCCAATAATAACTCATTTTTAGCTAATTGCGTAGATGCTTGATAAACTAGTACTATCTCCTCTTCAATATCTTCATTTTCTATACCAAAAACTGCACATTTTTGCACTTGTGAGATATTATCATATACTACTGTTTCTATCTCAAGTGGATTTATACGGTAACCACCTGATTTAATCATATCATCGTGTCTACCCACAAAATATATATACCCCTCTTCATCTTTGTATACATAATCACCACTTGCTACTACTATCTCATCAATTAAATTAGCACTTAAATCAACAACATCTTTTAAAATCTGTATAGACTTAAATCTTTTATTTGTCTCCTCTTTGCAGTTCCAATATCCTTTATAGATACCGGCACCTCTGTGAATTAGTTCTCCTACTTCTCTGCTTTGACACTCTTTACCATCTTCATTTATAATATATAATTCCACATCAGGTATAGCTTTTCCTATTGAAGTTGGTCTTATTTTTAATTGTTTTGGATCTAAATATGCAGATCTAAACGCTTCACTTAATCCATGCATATAATAAAATTTAGCATCAGTAAAAAACTTATGAGTTTTATCCATCATCTTAGCAGTTACATTACCACCAGATGATGTAATAACTCTTACATCTTTTAATTGTTTTGGATCAGGAAGTCTATGCTCATCTTCATCAAACATTTGAGATAGATGCACAGGCATAAGCGCTAATACACTAATTTTATTTTTAATAAGATCCATAAAAAAG
Source organism: uncultured Arcobacteraceae bacterium (assembly GCA_964486745.1). Classification (GTDB taxonomy): domain Bacteria; phylum Campylobacterota; class Campylobacteria; order Campylobacterales; family Arcobacteraceae; genus JAYEFX01. The sequence continues at coordinate 4,303 of CAZAOJ010000044.1, read as the reverse complement.
TCACCAGGAGTTACAAATGTATATATGCAAAAAGTTGCTTGTTTATACAAACTTGAAAATATTTGATTTAGTCCATAATCAACACTAAAAGACAGTAACCCACTAATATTATCTTCTTGTTTTAATCCTAAATATTTACTTACAACCCTAGCACCATCTATAAAATTTCTATGAGATATAACTACACCTCTTGGTAATCCACTTGTACTAAAACTATATGTAATAGCTGCATTATTATGCCCTTTTATTTCACAAGAATAATCACTAGCAAAACATTTGTAAATCTCATCAAAACTTACTATATCACTATCATCTACACTTTGTGTTGAGATAATCTTACCTTCAAAATTAATATCTTTTATCATATCAAGTTTAGATGCATCTGTAATTATACAAGCAATATCACAGTCATTGATAATATGTGTTACTTGCTCTTTTTTAAGAAGTCTAGTAATAGGAACAAATACATAAGATGTAGACATAACACTCAATATTGCTATAACTTTAGCAATATTTTTATGCCCATATATACCAATACGACTGCCAAAAGGCAAATCTAATTGATTTAAATAAGAAGAAATTTGATTAACTTTTATATACAATTGCTCATAAGTTAAGCTACCATCTTTATGCTTTAGAGCTATTTTATCTGGATTATTTTCATATGCTATTTCTAATAAATTCCTAATACTATTTACTGACATTATTTGCTCCTAATTTATATATTCATTCCTAAAGTCCAAATTGTGTAATCATCATCAACTACTACTTTTGGATATATCTCAAAGTTTAAAATCTTTTTATAAAAAAATGTAACTATATCTTCAATTTGTTCGTATGATAAAACTTTTGTAATTCCACCTGTTAGAACTATACTATTTAATCCACTTAGTTTTAAATTTAAATATTTTTGATGCATATGTGAAACTTTATATAAAACCAAAAATATTGATAACTGCATCAAAAGTTGAGTAGCTTCATCACTTTTTGTTTCTAAAATATTTTCTGTTTTATTTAAATGAGCCAAAAGTTCATATACAAACTCATTATTTTTTGCTGTAAATACTAGACTATCACGAGACTTATACACTCCTAGTTTTTTAAATACCAATCTATCATATTCATTTTGAGTTAAAATATTATCATCTACCAAATCTTTACTATAGTGTATATCTGTTGTTGCTCCACCAATATCTATTACAATATATGGATCAACTACATCTACTTTTGTATGAATATATGGCAATGATTTATTTACTATATATGGAGTTGAATATATCTGATTTGAAGTGATCTCATATAATTGTTTTATATCCTCTTTACCTACTATATCTTGATTATAAAGATTTGTAAGATACTGTTTTAATTCATCTTCATTCATTTGAAGTTTATTTGTAATAATATTTGGCAAGACTACAAGATTATCGATATTTGAACTTAAAAACTCTGTTTGAGAGCAAGCCCCTACATATACAATATTACTATAATTTACTTTTTCTAAATAGTCAATAAGCTTTTGATCAAATACCTCTTTTACACTATCAATTCCACCAACAATAATAACTACATCAATTAAATCACTAGGTATTATAGCTTCATCAATTTTACTATATAAAACTGTATCAATTATATTTATTCCTGAATTATAAGCTATATTCGAAGCATATTTTAGTGAAAAAGATTGAGTAATACCAATAATAAGTGTACTTAAACCACCATTTGCAGATGAACAAATATGTATATCACTACTATCATATTTTTGTATAGTATCATTACATTTTGAAGTTAAATCATCATATATTGAAGTTTCAAAATTTCTAAAATAGTGATTTATACTATCTTGTGTAAAAACTTTAAAATATGTACTACCTATATCTATGTACATCTTACTCATAACATCACCCCAATATCTTTGATAATCTGATTAACTATAGAGTTTTTATCTTCGCCTAGCTTTATTTTTGATTGCTCATATTTAAATGACTTATCAGAAATAGGCATAGCACCTTTTTTATATATTCGTATATTACTTTGAGGATCTCTTACTGTAATCACTTCATTGTTATTTATAATATGTGGAGAAAAAGGCACATCAATTGTACCATTTTTAATACTATTAAATATTTTTCTCCATAAAGTATCTGCTTTATCATTGAAAATTGCTTCAAAAACCTCATCTACCATATTTGTAAGATTTTCCTCTTCCTCTTCATCTACAATATTTGGTAAACCTTTTAGCATATTAAGTGTATATTTTACATTTGATACTGCTTGTGCATTATCCTCTTTTGTAGGTATACCAAACGCTTCAGCTCTAGTTTTTGTAATAATTTTATTTGCCTTTACCATACCAGCAATTAATGTACTAGTATTTATTAAACAATCTGACTTTTCTTTATCTCTTGGGAATGCTCCCATCCATTGATGATAAACTAAATTTATTGTCGCATCTTCACAACCAATCTTTTTGGCATATTTTTTAGCACTTTTTCTTAAAACTGCTGCTGTTACTACATCTTGATTTAATGAACCTGTTTGAGAAAAACTAACTGAAAATGATTTTACACCCTCTTCAAGAGATAAAAGCATCTCACAAATTTGTATAACTATGGTAATCACTGGAGGTACAAGTGTAGCTGTTAGTGGTCCAAAAGATTCTCTATTTATTGGTTCATTCAGTGGAGAGTATTTGGCACAAACTCTCTCAACATGTTTCCAATATAAAAATGCTTTATCAAGTGGGAAGTTTTTTGAATATGGCAGAAGATATGTTATTGGACCACCTTCTATTTCAAATATACCTGATGCTATTGCCATATCTACAAGTAATCTTGCATCTGGCGTACCATGCCGTAGTGATATAGGAGTATTAAAATGTGTCATCATTTTTCTTGTAGTTCTATATCCTTGTGTAATTAAAGGATAGCCATTTAGCATATCTGTTTCAGTCTCTTCACTAAGTCTAAGCATTTTAGCTGCACTTGCATAGTCATTTAATCTTGTATGTGAATCTATAGTACAAGGCAACACATCTACATCAGCTTTTTTAAAATGCTCATAGAGTGCAAACATTTTCTCATAAGTGGGAAATCCACCTCTTGGCTGAACTAAAGTTTTATCTTGATTTTGTTTAAATTTATGTGATATAAAAAGATCTTTTGAAGCATTTTTTACAAACTCTTCAACCTCTGCAAAATCAAAATGATCTACATATTCGTTTGAAACGATTATTTGTCTATCTCTTTGCAGTAAACTCATATTTTTAACCCTTTTACATAATCATCTAGTGTATCAAGTCCCTCTATTAAATCAACTTGATGAAACACTAAGTCAAACCCGTATTCTTTGTATTTTGGAACTATTTCATCTGTAGTAGATTCCCCAACACTTAAGTTTCCACCAATTACAAAAATAATATCTTTTAATTGATATTTTTGCTTCAAAAAGTGTAAATCTCTACACCAACCTTCAGCTTCACCATTTAAAGATGATATTAGTAAAATATCTGCATCTGTTTCAATAACTGCATCAATAAATTCTTCTAAATATGTGTTTACTCCTAAGTTAAAAACTTCATAACCACGCTGTTGTAAAGAGATATCAATCAATCTATTTGCAACTACATGAATATCGTTCCCAACTACGCCTGTTACAACTTTCATATAAATATTGCCTTTTATTAATAATTCTTTATTGTACCTAATTATAGTTTATAGTTTATCTAACTATAATAATGCAATTTATTTAAAGGAATTTTATGAAATTTTATACAGCTGATATTTGTGATCATCACAGTGATATTATTCAAGTAGCCCATCCAATTTTTAAATCGTATGGAGGGGTAACCACTTTTCATGGTTCTATTCATACTATAAAACTTTTTGAAGATAATGGTGACCTTGTTGCTCTACTTAGAGATACAAAAGGGGAAGGTAGAGTTTGTGTAGTTGATGTAGTTGGTGATTATTGTGCAGTTGTTGGTGAAACTCTAATGGGCTTTGCATATAAAAATGGCTGGGCAGGAATAGTAATAAACGGATACATAAGAGATACTCATGAAACAACTCAAATACCGGTAGGTCTGCTAGCTCTTGGAACATATCCATTAAAAAGTATCAAAAAACAACCAAGTGAGCAAAACTGTGAATTAAATTTTGCAGGGGTGACATTTAAACCAGATAACTATTTATATTCAGATAATGATGGAGTAGTATTAGCAAAACAAGAGATTGATTTATAAAAAAATTCTACTTTTGTCTAATAACATTATTTTATCAAGAATATATATTGAAATATTGTTTTG
>CAZAOJ010000043.1:0-15868 GCA_964486745.1 uncultured Arcobacteraceae bacterium | reverse complement strand
TATAATTCAAAAACTAACATACCTTGTAAATGGTGCTAAAAAAAGAGATAATCAAAATATCATAAAAATATATGAACCTAAACTACAATATTACAAAGATTTAATTTAATAGTTGTTTTATTATTTTTTGAATTAATTTTTATCTCTATTTTATTTTTATCACAAAATTCTTTTACAATACTAAGTCCAAGACCAAAACCACTTGAATTTTTATTTTGTTGATAATGTTCATCAAATATCATAAAAAGATTTTTTGTATCAATCTCATCCCCATCATTTGATATACACAACCAATAATTATCTAAAAAAATATCAATGTTTCCATTAGGATAATTATATTTTATAGCATTAGATATAAGATTATTAAGTACAGTATTAAAGCCATCTTTATCCGTTTTTAAAACTATATTTGTATTTAAATTATTATTTATATTAATATCTTGTTTAATATCATCAAATTTATTTATACTTTTTCCCACCACATCCTCAAGTAGAAACTCAACATTTTCAATAGTATCAATCTGTTTTTTTAGTGAATATTCCATTTGAGAATAGATATCTAATAAATCATTACAAGAGTTCTCTATACGAGCTAATCTATCAAGAGTTTTAGTATTAGTTTCATTTTTTTGTATCATCTTTGTATTCATCAATATCGTTGCAACTGGAGTATTTATTTCATGAAGTGTTTGTTTTATTGCTTTTTGCATATTATCATCACTTTTAAGCAAAGAATCAATAATAGAATTACTAAGAATATAGTATATTACTACAGCAAATATAACTGAAAATATAAAAATAGAAACAAAAATAGTTTTTGATAAAGTAAAATTTGATATAAAGTAATAATTTATACCAAGAACTATTATAGTTACAAATGCAACTAAAATAGAGCTTGTAATAAAAAAATCTTTTCTTTTAGAATTTGATTTGATAACCTATCCCTTTTATATTTTTTATATCTATATTTGGAAGTATATTTTTAATATAATTTACATAAACCCTAATTGATCCTTCACTATAAGATTCATTTGTATTCCAAAGTCTATTAATAATTTGCTCTTTTGTAATAGTAGTTGATTTACTTTGAACAAATAGATCTAACAATAGATTTACTTTTTCAGGTAAAATATTTATTTTATCATTTATTATTAATTGTTGAGAATTAAAATTATAGAAAATATTTTCAAATAGTTTTATTGTATTATTATGCTTACCACTTCTTCTTAAAATTGATTCTATTCTAAGTTGTAACTCATCAAGATCAACAGGTTTTTTCAAATAATCATCTGCACCATTTTTAAAACCATCTTTTAATGTTTGCTGATCTTTATATGAGGTTAGAAATATTGTTGGAGTTTCATCATTGTTTGATCTAAGAAGTTTAAGCACCTCCAGACCATTTATTTTAGGGACATTTATATCAAAAATATACAAGTCATAGTTTTGTTTAAAAGTTTTATCAAGTACATCTTGACCATCTATAGCTATATCAATATTATATTTACACTCTTGTAGAAAATCTACTAAAGTTTCACAAAAAAGTTTATCATCTTCTAATAATAAAATTTTCACAGTTCATTAAATATATTAATATTTTGACGAATAGCTTCATATGCTACAACTGAAACACTATTTGAAATATTTAAACTTCTTGCATCATTTGTCATAGGTATATTGATACAAGTATCTTGATTTTTATTTAATAATTCTTCAGGCAATCCTGCATCTTCTCTACCAAAATAAAAATAGTCCCCTACTTCATATTTTGGATCAAAATAATATCTCTTAGTTTTTGTTGTTGCAAAAAAATGTCTATCATTTAATGGATTTTTATCAAAAAAATCTTCTATACTATCATATTGATACCATTCTAAATTATCCCAATAATCAAGTCCAGCTTTTTTAACTTCTTTTTCAGTAATATCATCGCCCCAACCATAAGGACGTATAAGATGCAATACTCCTCCTATAGCTACAACGGTTCTTCCAATTGTTCCTACGTTTCCACTTATTCTTGGTTCAACTAATACAATATTTACCATTATAATATCACCGTTTTATTTCCATACACAAATACCTTATCATCAAGTAAAAGTTGTAAAGCATTTGATAATACAACTTTTTCTACATTTCGTCCAGATCTTCTCATATCTTGCCATGAAAAAGAGTGATCTACTCTTACAACATCTTGAGATATAATTGGACCTTCATCAAGATCATTAGTTACATAATGTGCAGTTGCACCAATAATTTTAACACCACGCTTATGTGCTTGTTTATAAGGATTAGCACCTATAAAAGCAGGCAAGAATGAATGATGAATATTTAGTACTTTTCCTTCAAATTCACTTACAAATTTTGAAGTTAATATACGCATATATTTTGCTAAAACAATAATATCAGGATTATATTGATTAATCATGTCAATCATTAAATCTTCATGATCTTCTCTAGTTATGTTTTCTGCACTAATATGATGAAATGGTATATTAAATTTTTCAACCAATTCTCCTAAAACATCATGATTTGATATTACTGCTTTAATATTTGCATTTAATTCTCCTGCAATATATCTAATCAATAAATCACCTAATACATGAGACTCTTTTGTTACTAAAAGAACTATATCTTTTTTCGCATTTTTAGATAATCTTATATGTGATTCTTTTGGAACAACGCTATTCAAATCGTCTAATAAGCTATTATAATTAAAATCACCACTAATAACAGTTCTCATAAAAAATTTATTTACTTCATTATCTACATATTCTGCATTTTGTTCTATATTTAACTTATGTTCATACAAAACTTTAGAAATATTATAAACTAATCCCTTTGCATCAATTGTATCTATTAAAAGTGTATATGAATTCATTTAGATCATCTTTGCTAATTTTTCTCTATATGCTTCATGATCATATGATTTTACTCTTGTAACTCCACACTCAAATGCTGCTTTTGCAACAGCTGAACTAACTTCTACAATTAATCTTTTATCAAATGGTTTAGGTATAATATAATCTTTTGAAAATACAAATTTATCACAATCACTCACACCATATTTATCACAAACTTCTTGTGGTACTGGTTTTTTTGCCAAATCTGCAAGTGCATAAGCAGCCGCTAGTTTCATTTTCATTGTAATTTTTTTAGCATGGACATCAAGTGCCCCTCTAAAGATATAAGGAAAACCAAGTACATTATTCACTTGGTTTGGATAATCACTTCTTCCCGTACCTACTATTGCTTTATCTCTAATTTTATATACATCTTCAGGGAAAATTTCTGGAGTTGGATTTGCCATTGTAAATACTATTGGTTCATCTACCATTAAAGCTATATGAGACATATCAAAAGATCCAGGTCCTGAAAGTCCAAGAACCATATCTGCACCTCTAAATGCATCATTTTTACTCATCTTTTTAGGTGCAGCAAATTCTTTTTTGTACTTATTAATATCATCTCTATCTAGTGATACTACACCTTTAGAGTCAAGCATTACAATATTTTGTACACCAAGTTCTCTATACATTCTAGCACAACTAATTGCTGATGCTCCAGCACCAACAACTACAACTTTTAAATCTTCAATTTTTTTATTTAAAAGTTCACATGCATTTATCATACCTGCACAACTAATAATTGCTGTTCCATGTTGATCATCATGCATAACAGGAATATCAAGACTCTCTACCAATCTTTTTTCTATTTCAAAACACTCAGGAGCTTTTATATCCTCAAGGTTAATTCCACCAAAAGTAGCACCTATTTTTTCAACAACCTCACAAAATTTATCAACATCAGTTTCATCAACTTCAATATCAAAACTATCAACAGCAGCAAAACTTTTAAATAATACTGCTTTACCTTCCATAACTGGCTTTGAAGCTAAAGCACCAATATTTCCAAGTCCAAGCACTGCTGTACCATTACTAATTACTGCTACTAAATTTGCTTTTGAAGTATATTTATATGCATCATCTGGACGCTTTTGAATCTCAAGACATGGCTCTGCAACGCCTGGTGAATACGCAAGTGACAAATCTTTTTGAGATTCAAATGGAACGGTAGTTAAAGTACCTATTTTACCTGGGTTTGGAAACTCATGATAATCAAGAGCTTCTTGTGCTGTAGTTTTTGCATTCATAGTTATTATTCCTATATTATTTTGCGTAATTTTACCCAAAATATAGTTAATAAACTATTTTACGCTTACCATTTTTCTTCTTAAATATGATATTTTACTTTGAAGTGGTAAATGTTTTGGACAAGTATCATCACAACCCAATAAACTCATACATCCAAATACACCTTCATCATCTCCAATAATTTCATATAGATCTTCATCAGTTCTTTGATCTCGTGGATCAACAGCATATCTTGCAACTCTATTTAATGCAACTGCACCTTTAAAATCTGGTCTCATTCTTTTTGTACCACAAGCACTTACACAACATCCACACTCAATACATCTATCAAGTTCAAATATCTCTTCAGCTACTTCAGGTTCCATTGGTTTTTCAATCTCATCAATACAAGTTTGTTCATTTGTATGAATCCAACTTTCAATATCTTTACTCATATCTTTCATCCAATTTGCTGTATCAATTGAAAGATCTCCAATAAGTTTAAAAATAGGTAATGGTAAAAGTGTAATTTCACCCTCTTCATAAGCACTTGTAAGTGTTTTACAAGCAAGTGTTGGTGTTCCATTCACAACCATAGCACAACTACCACAAATACCAGCCCTACATACAAAATCAAATTGTAAAGTATGATCAATTTTATCTCTTATCATATTTAAAGCTATAAATAGCGTCATACCTGGCGTTTCTTCCAACTCATAAGTTTTTAGTTTTGGCCTATCTTCTTTATCTAATGGATTGTATTTAAAAATATGAAATTTTAACATTCTACTCATAGTCTATTCCTACTCGTTGGTTTTTGTTTTTATAAATTTTTGGTAATTCAAATGGCATCAAAATATTTTGTATTTCAAACCTATCTAAACCTTTATTTTCTTCTTTTATTTTTTGAACTTCTTCTTCACGCTGTTTTGATAATGGATTTTCAATAATATTACCTTTTTTACCATATCCTCTAAATCCAGGTGCTATCTCCATAGAAGAGATATCTATATCTTCATACTCTATAGTTGGTTCTATATCATCTTTATTTGCCCATAAAGTAAGAGTTCGTTTTAGCCAATTTAAATCATCTCGTTTTGAATAATCTTCTCTAGTATGAGCTCCCCTACTTTCTGTTCTTTGTAAAGCACCTTTAGCTGCACAAAGAGCAAGTTTGAGCATTTTTCTTGTTCTTAAAACATCAATTAACTCAGGATTTGCTGATTTTGTTTTACTTCTTACACTTACTTGTTCACTTTGTTTAATCAAAACTTTTAGTTCATCAACAGCTTTTTGAAGATCAGTGCCATTTCTAAAAATTCCAACATCGTCCATCATGATTTTTTTCATTTTATCTCGTATATCGTAGATATTATGATATCCTGTTGTTTGTTCTTCAGGTGTACATAAATTACATAATATTTTATCTTGAAGATCATCAAATTCTTTCATAAATTTTTGAGCAACTTTTGTATCAAATTTTAAAGTATGTTCTTTACAATACTGACTTACATACTCCCCAATAATCATACCCGAAACAACTGTTTCTGCTACAGAATTTCCTCCAAGTCTATTAAATCCATGAAGATCCCAACAAGCTGCTTCTCCACAAGCAAATAAACCTTTTAGATGTGGAGATTGTCCTGTATAATCAACTTTAATTCCACCCATAGAGTAGTGTTGCATTGGTCTCACTGGTATCCAAACTCCTTCATCTGCTGGATCAATACCTAAGAAATTAATACATATTTCTTGTACATCTCTTAAATTCTTTTCAATATGTTCTCTTCCTAAAATAGCTATATCAAGCCATAAATGATCTCCATATGGAGAAGGTACACCTTTACCTTTTCTCATATGTTCTGTCATTCTTCTACTTACAACATCTCTTGAGGCCAATTCTTTTTTCTCTGGTTCATAATCAGGCATAAATCTATACCCATCTACATCTCGTAAAATTCCACCATCACCTCTACAACCTTCTGTCATAAGAATTCCTGATGGTACTAATGCAGTTGGATGAAATTGAACTGCTTCCATATTAGCTAATCTTGCAATTCCAGTTTCAAGTGCCATAGCAGCACCTGTTCCTTCACAAATAACAGCATTTGTACTTGCTTCATAGATTCTTCCATATCCACCAGTTGCAATAACTGTACTTTTAGCAACATATGCACAAATTGAGCCATCCATCAGATCTTTAACAACTGCACCATAACATACACCATTGTCATGTATTAAACTTACAGCTTCTTTTTTCTCTAAAATATTTACATCATTTTTAATAGCCTCATTTGCAACAGCATAAAGCATAGTATGTCCAGTTGCATCAGCAGTATAGCATGTACGCCATTTTTTAGTTCCACCAAAATCTCTTGAATTTATAAGACCATGAACATTATCTTCTTCAACTATAGTTTCTTGTTGTGAATTGATAATTACTTTTTTAGGACCTGATTTTATCCTACTCCAAGGTACTCCCCAAGCAGTAAGCTCTCGTATAGCTTTTGGTGCAACATGAGTAAACATTCTTGCTACTTTTTGATCACATCCCCAGTCACTTCCTTTTACAGTATCTGCAAAATGGACATCTTCATTATCTCCTTTGCTCATTACACTATTTGCAACACTAGCTTGCATACCACCTTGAGCTGCTGCACTATGAGAACGCTTAACAGGTACTAAAGATAGAACTGTAGTTTTATGACCTTTTTCTTGAGTAGCGATTGCTAGTCTTAGACCAGCCAATCCTCCTCCAATTATTAAGGTATCTGTATAATATATTTTCATTATCTGTTCTCCATAGTTGAGATATATTTTTGACCATAATTATCTTTATGATCATATCCTGCTTTCATATAAGCACTAAGTGATAAAACACCAAGAGTAAGATAAAATACTATTACTATATTTCTAAATTTTTGAAATCTTTTTCTAGATTCTTTATAATCTTTACCTTCAAACCATCCCCATTTTACAATAAGTCTATACAAACCAATAGTTGCATGAAGTTCAACAGCAATCAATAATACAATGTATAAAATCCAAGCACCATCTGTATAAATTCTATCACTACTTAAATAAGGTCCAATATCACTGGGATTTAAAGCCATTTGATATAGATGAATTGAAGCTACAAAAAATAAAATAAAACCAGTTAAAACCTGTAATGCCCAAAGTTTTGTATCACTGTGATTATACATCATTGTATGAGATTTAAAATTTCTATATTGTCTATATGAATTTGGAAATTTTCTTAAAGCTAAAATTGCATGTATAAAAATAAGTACAAATGCAATAACAGCTGATCCAACTATAAATTTAGGACTTCCACCTTCTACAAATAAGCCTCCAGCTAATAAAACTTCAACTTTATGCATAAATTCATCGCTAATTAAAATAGATGAAACAAAAATTATATGAAATTTTATAAATATTGCTAAAATAAGTCCAGTTGCAGACTGTAAAAAATCAAGCCGTGCAGGAATTCTACTTTTTTTGCCATCGACCTTACGATCAATAAGTCCTTCTATAATGTAATTATCTTTTTTATTCATCATTCTTCCTAATTAATTTATAATAACTTAATTTTATAGCCATATGAATAACTATTCTCAATTATAGCATCATTATTTCCACAAACTTTTGATATCTTACTTTTAAATCTTGATATTAATTGTTTTATTCTATTATAATGCTCTGTTGAAGGCTCATCATCCCATAAAAATGTAGAGAGTTTATTTATAGTAAAATATTTATCAATATCAGAACATAAAGTATTTAGTATCATTTTTTCTTTTCTAGTAGTTTTCACAATATGATTTTCATAATATAGTTCTTCTTCATTTAAATCCCATATAAAACCACAACAAAGTTTTAAAATATTTTTATTATGCAGTTTATTATTTATATCAATAATAACTGATTGGAATTTTTCAATCTCAATTGGTTTTATTAAGTACTCATCAAGATACAAATTAACTGCTTTTAAAAGTAATTCTCGATTGGAATGAGCAGAAAACATTAATATTTTTGTTTTTGAATCATTTTGTCTAATCTTCTTAGCAACACTTAATCCATCAACTATAGGCATACTAATATCTAATAAAATTACATCTGGTTTTTTTTGAGAATATACATCCAAAGCCTCTTGGCCATCTTTTGCTAAATATACATTTTTATAATATCTTTTTAATATTAAATTATAATTTTCTCTAGTTTCAAAATCATCTTCTGCATATAAAATAGAAAAATCACTGGCAATTTGCTTATTCATAATATAATCCTATTATTTAGATCGTTAAGTATATCATTTATTATTTTAAATATTTTAATTTAATTGTGAAAATTACACCATCTTTATGATTTTTTACATTTAATTTGCCATTCATACTATTTTCACATATCATTTTAGACATATACAATCCTATTCCCGTACCTTGGTTAGAGAATTTTGTTGTAAAATATGGCTCAAATATTTTATCAATTATTAATTCATCAATTCCACCACCATTATCTGAAATTGTTAATATAAATTCTTCATTATTTTTATATATATTTACTCTTATAATTGGGTTCTTTATATTTTTTATTTCAAAATTGTCAACAGCATTATTAAAAATTGTAAGTAAGACTTGAATGAATTCATTCTCATAGTTATATATCTGTATAGGTTCGCAAGTATTAATATCTAAAGTTACATTTTTTAATCTTGTACTTAGTAATCTACATGTCTGTTCTAGCGCATCTGCAGGATTAAAATTATTCATTTTTTTATCTGGATGAAAAAAATTACTAAAATCCTCTATAGTGTTTGACATATATTTTGTATTATTTTCAATATCTTTAACTTTTTTTTGAATTGTTTTATCACCAAATGTGTATATTACTGCAGCACTTGAATTTATACGATTAAGTGGTTGACGCCATTGGTGTGCAATATTATTAAGCATTTCACCCATAGAAGCTAATTTTGCTTGTTGAAATAAAAGATCTTGTTGATATTTATTTTTTTCAACTTGTTTTTGAACTTGTTTTTTTAATTGATAATTAAAATATAAAACAATCAATAATATAACTATAAATAATAGAAATAGTTTGACTATTAAATTATAATCAAAGTTTTTTTTATAAACAATACTTATCCAGGAATTTTCAATATCTCTTTTTGTTTTAAGATCAATACTATCAATAGCATTATTTAGTACATTAATCAAAATATCAGCATCAGTTGAATTCGAAGAATATAACACTTTTTTAATATTGAAATTCTTAAGAGTTCCAGATACTTTTAATTCTCCTAAATATTTTTTTTGAATTAAACATGCCATTGATTTATGAATATCTATATGAGCATAATAATCACCATACATCACACCTTGTATACCCTCTTGAGTATCTTGAACTAATATAAAATTAATTGTTGGATACTTTAATCTTAATTTATTTAAAATTGAAGAATATGATTTATTTAATGATATATTCATATGTTTTAAATTACTAAGATCATCAATATATGGTTTATTAGCAGCTGTTGTTAAAACAAAAAAATCATCTATATATACATGTGTAATATTTTTATTATAATAATTGTCATCTATTATAGTCATATTCATAAAGTCAACTTTTTTTTCATCAAGCATTTTTTTACAACTATCATAATCGTTTTCTAAAATAAATTTAATTGGAATTTTTATATCTTCTTGAATAATTTTAAATAAATCTACAGTAATTCCATTTATTTTTTTATTCTTAGAAAAAATAAATGGTTTTTTAGACACCGCACAAATAGTAATTTTATCTTTTTTAATTAAATCATTTGCATAAATATTATTAATTACAAATAATATTAGTAATAATTTAATAAAAAATATTTTTTTCATTCACTTTTTCTTAAATAAACGATTCTATATAACATAGGTACATAATATAAGTTCAATATAGTTGCCCACATAACCCCAAATCCCAAAGATATAGCCATAGGTTGTAATATCAGCGACTGACCAGAAGCAAAAAACATTAAAGTGAATAACCCTAGTACTGTTGTTAAAGATGTAAGTAAAATTGGTCTTAATCTTAATAATGCTAATTCATTCATTTCATCAATATTTTTAGCTTTTTTAATAAAATCCATCATAATAATTCCATCATTTACAATAACACCAGCAAGACCAACAATACCTATTAAACTTGGCATTGTAAGATTCATACCCATAAGATAATGACCTATTAATACACCAAGTATTGATAAAGGAACAGTACTTAAAATAATCAAAGATTTTACCATAGAATCAAACATCCAAACTAAAGATACAAATATTAAAATTAAAGCTAAAACAAATGCCTGAGTCATCTCTTTTTTAACTTTTGTATTCTCTTGTTGTTCACCTTTTATTTCTATATTTATATATTTTTTTGCTACATCAAGTACTGGCTTTAATTTTTCATATACTTCATCAGATGTAACTCCTAAAGTAGAAGCCGTAATACTTGTAATTCTTTTTCCATCTTCTTTAAAGATTTCACTTTTAACATTTTGTTTTATAATATCAACTACATCATATAATTTTACTAATTGCGTACCATTATTAATAGATATATTAAAATTATTTAAACTTTTTATTATATCTTTATTTTTACTTTGAAAAACAATATCTACAATACCTTTATCATCAAACATCTTAGAATATGATGCTTTAAAATAATATGGTCTTAATTGATCAACTAAAGTTTTTTCATCTAATCCTAAAGATTGTCCATAAGCATTAATTTTAAATTTATACTCAATATTTCCAACCAAAGTATCATCACTTACATTTGATACACCCTCTATATTATTTAAAGCTTTTTTAATATTTTCTAGTGGAACAAAAATATCTTCATCTTTTCCACTAAGAGCCATCTCAATATCATTTTTAACTATTCCAGCACCTGGAACAATTACATTTAATTCATCTAATTTATGTTTAATTTTATATGGTTCTAATATATCTTTTAATTTTACAGATATCTCTTGTGCTGTAATTTCTCTAATCATATCACTATCATCATATTTTGGAGATAAATATGGATTTATATATTTATCAAATAAATTTGATGGTGCTCGCTCATGTAAATTTACAAAAATATGAAAATAAAATTCTTCATTTAGAGGTTGAGACTTACCATCTAATTTCATTCCAACAATACTACTAATTGAATCTATATCATTACCTAGCTTAACTTTATTAAGAAGTAATTTTTCTATTTTATACACTGCTTGATTTGTTTCATATATACTATGGCCCACGCCAACTGAACCTGTTATATATATTTGTGTTGTATCAAACTGAGGCATAAATTCAAATTTTGTTTTCTTTAAGAAAAAAGCACTTGCCCCTATAATCGATAAAATTAATAAGATCAAAGTAATATATTTACCTTTTACCAAAAAGCTAAGAATACTTTTATAAATCTTTTTATTACTATCCCAAAACTTATGAGATGATTTTTGTTTTGGATTATATTTTAATAACTCTTTTGAATGTAAAGGTAAAAAGAAAAATGCCTCAAATAGTGAACTTAAAAGTAAGATACTAATCATCACAGGTAAAATCTGCATAAACTTACCAGTCTCACCAGTCATCATAAGTATAGGTAAAAATGCAAATATAGTTGTAGCAGTTGCCGTTAAAACAGCAGGATACATTTCAACTGCACCATCAATTGCTGCAGTCATTTTATCTTTTCCCATCTCTAAATGCCTATATATATTCTCTGCAACTACAATTGCTTCATCCACAAGCATACCTAGAGCTATTAAGGCTCCAAGAAGAGAGAGCATATTCAAACTATATCCAAATATTTCTGCCCCAATTAATCCTATCATAAAACTCGTAGGTATTCCTATAGCAACAACTGTTGCAATTCTAGCATCAATAAAAAAGAATAAAGCTAAAAACAATAAAAATAATCCAAATAATATATTTGAAACAACAGTATTTAAACGATTTTTTATCCAAATAGAAGTATCAGTATATGTATCAAATTTGATATCTTTATATTTTAATTTTTCTTTAGATAATATTTCTTTAATTTGTTTTACTAACTCTATAGAATCACCAGTTTCACCTTTATTTATTCCTATAGAAATATTTGGTTTACCATTAAAGTGAGAAATACTATTTACATCACCTAATTTATATGAAACATTTGCAATATCTTTTAAATAAAATTTTATTCCATTTAATTTTATAATTGTATTTTGAATTTTACGTAAGTCTTTTTCGCCATTATACGAACTCAAATAATAATGTCTACCCATATCTTTTACAATACCAGCTGGAAATATAGAACTTATTTTTGAAATAGCATTTATTACCATTGATTTATCAATGCCTAAAGCCTCTATTTTAGCTTCATCAAAAGATATTAATAATTCTTTATCACTATCACCCCAAATCGTAATATTACTTAAATCACTAAGTTGAGATAATCTTGATTTCAGTTTTGTAGCTATTTGAAGTAATTGCTCTTTTGTTTTATCACCATATATTGCTACAGTTATTAAAGGGAAATTTTGAGTTACTTCTTTTACTGTTGGTTCATCCATATCTGAAGGTAAATTAGATTTTGTTTTTGTAATAATATCTTTTACTTTATCTAAGACATCTGTAGCTTTTTCACCCTTTTTTAATTTTATATTAATAGTAAAAAATCCATTTTTTACTATAGTTGAAATTGTATCTGCTTCACTTAAATTTGCAAGGTCATCTTCAATATTTTCAACAGCCATTTTATCCAAAATATCACTACTAGCTCCAGCATATGTACCACTTATTAATACTGCATCCATATTTGTAGGTGGAAATATCTCTTTTGGTATATTAAAATATGAAAAGATTGCCATAATTAATAAAAAAAACAGTAATAAATGATTTAAAATTGGTTTTTTTAAACCAAATTCTATTAAACTTTTCACTAATTTTCTTCCTCATCATCTTCTAAACTATTAAGTATCAAAGAATCCATAATTTGGTTTTTAAACTTCATATCTTCTAGTTGTTGTGTTAAGAATCTATTTTCTTCTTTTAATGATATATAATGAGCATAAAGTTTGTTAATATCTTTACTAGTATAATATATATTATTTCTTAAATAAATTTTTGGGACATACAATACTATTGCAATAATTAACATTGCAAAGACTATGGCTAGTGAATTGTATTTTGTAAGTTTAATCAAATTTAAAAATCCTCATCTTAGAACTTCTACTTCTTGGATTTTGTTTTATCTCTTGAGCTGTTGGAATTATAGGTTTTTTTGTAATTATTTTACCTTTTTGATGATTATTTCCACATTCACATCTATAAACTCCAGCAGGACATATACATTTTTGAGACCATTTCTTAAAATAATTTTTTACGATTCTATCTTCTAAAGAATGAAAAGAAACAATTACAACTATACAATTATGTAAATTAGCATTTTCAATAGAATCAAATAATCTTCTTAATACACCTAACTCATCATTTACTTCTATTCTAATTGCTTGAAAAGGCAAAGTTGCTGGATGTAATTTTGATTTATACATTTTCTTATTTAAAAGTTCGGCTAGCTGTTTTGCGCTAGAAAAAGGTCTATTTGATACAATCAATGATGCTACTTTTTTATACTCTTTTACTTCACCATACTCTTTTAGTATTCTTTCTAATTCTATTTGAGAATAATGATTTACAACATCACTCGCACTCAGAGAATTATTTTGATCCATACGCATATCTAAAACATCGCTATTAAATCCAAATCCTCTACTTTGTTCATCAAGTTGTAAAGATGATACTCCGATATCTGCTAAAACACCTCTAATATCATATGAAGAAAATTTTTCAATAACATGTTCAAAGTTACCTTTATTAAATATTACTCTTGAAGAAAACTCTTCTAATCTTTTTTTACTAAATTCTAACGCTGTATCATCTTGATCATTTGCTATTAATTTTATATTTGGATTATTTTGTAATATACCACTTGAATGTCCAGCATAACCTAAAGTACAGTCTATAATATAGCCATCATCAATATCTTTAAAACAATCTATAATTTCATTATATAGCACAGGTATATGCGGTATTTCCATCTAAAGCCTTAATTTATATTATTATTTGTATAATAGCAAAACAAATATTTTAAGGTGCTAAAGTGATTAACCAAAATATAGCAAAATTATTATGTGATATATCATTAACTCTTTTTAGAAAAAACTTTTTTGGTATATACCATGGGTCTTTTTCACTAAAAGTTGGACATGATGGATTTATAATAAATAAAAAAAATGCAATATTCGATGAGATGAAAAGAGATTCATTATGTGAATTATCATTAGATAGACCAGATTATAGATGGAATGTTGCAAGTATAGATTCTCATATACATATGTCTATATATAATCAAATACATGAAGCTAAATATATAGCTTCTGGAATGCCACCTTACACAACTGCCTATTCACTTATACATGACACAATAGAACTAGAAGATTATTTTGGTAAAACAATTATTGGTAAAATAAAAATATATGATCCTAAAGATTTTGAGACATGGTATGAAAGAAATACAGATGAAATAACTTCATTTTTTAAACAAAATGATACAAATATTATGATAATCAAAGGAATTGGTGTATATATTTATGATAGAGATATAAATAACTTAGTGAAAAAAATTGCAATTTTAGAGAATGGTTGCAGACTTTTGAGTATAAAATCATCATTCTAAAGATTATTTTTAAAATTTATAGCCAATAAAGCCCTATTTTTAGCTATTTTAAAGTTTAGATACTATAAAGTATCACATATTTAAATTACACAAGGAGATCCACGTATGAATAAAGCTGAATTTATAGATGCAGTTGCTGCAAAATCTGGTTTATCAAAAAAAGACGCTAAAGTTGTTGTTGACGCATCATTAGAAACTATTACAGAAACATTATCAAAAGGTGAAGCAATTAGCTTCATTGGTTTTGGTACTTTCTCTACTGCTGCTAGAGCTGCAAGAACTGCAAAAGTTCCAGGAACTGACAGAACTGTTGAAGTTGCTGCTACTACTGTTGCTAAATTTAAAGTTGGTAAATCTTTAAAAGAAGCTGTAGCTGGTAAGTAATTACTAAGCAATCTTAGCTTATAATACCGTCCTATGTTTTAGGACGGTTTTTTTATTCCTAAAATACCTGCCAGTATGGTGAAATTGGTAAACACGCCGGATTCAAAATCCGGTGCCTTCGGGCTTCCCGGTTCAAGTCCGGGTACTGGTACCAGTAAACAATCTAATACATATCAATATACTTTTATATAATTATTAATTAACTATTAAAAAGATAGAATGGTATATGAAATTTGAAGAAGCAATACAATATTTATTAGAAGGTGATGATACATCATATTATACTTACAATAAAATCAATCATAAAATAGAAAAAAATAGTATTTTTATAAATAGTATTGTAGAACAAAGCCAAATGCTTAGAGTTGTTGAGATACTAAACGATCTTGGAATAAAATTTGAAATAGAACTGAATGGTAATATCCAATTAAAATATAACTAAACTAATTTTATGTCACATTATTCATCTACTAATATTGGATATATAAACTGTGATTGAACTTTATCATGTTTTATTTTTGTTTTTATTTTTAAATCTTTAATAGGAATGATACTTTTAATTCCATAACTTATATCTTTTTCAACACTTTGTATAGATT
>CAZAOJ010000042.1:0-15927 GCA_964486745.1 uncultured Arcobacteraceae bacterium | reverse complement strand
CCTCTCATCAGCTCCATAACTTCTATTTAATATTTTGGTTTAATCATATTTTTTACAAATGGTATTGTTGATATTAGTTTGACTTTATTTGTTACTATTCCTGCTAATAAACTTTGAAACATCTGTTTGTAAAGTTGCTCATATATCTCTTGCACATCCAAAAATCCATCAATAATAAGACTTGCTAATCCATGAAGTGAAGACCATATAATTATAGCTTGTTTGTAACTATCATCTTTTTTTAAAATACCTTGCTCTTGACCTTGCTGAATTGCTTGTTGCAATGCTCTAAAACCGTTGCAGTCTTCATCTTTGATACTCATAATACTTTCTCTAATATGAGCATATTTTTTCCCAAAAAGAAGTCTATATAGATTTGGGTTGTTTTTGGCATACTCTATATATGCTTGAGTTGCCAAATAAAATCTATCTACTAAAGATTTTGATTCATCTAGTAAAACTGGACCTATGACATCATCAAATTGCTCAAAACCTTTTTCAATAATAGCTTCTATTAAAGCATCTTTATTTTTAAAATGTCTATATATGGCACTTCTGCTTGTACCTGTTTTGTCTGCTAAAATTTTTAAAGTTAGTTTATCAATATCATCATTGTGGATAAATTCAAAAGATATTTTTAAAAACTCCTCTTTTAGGTTTCCGTGGTGGTAATCTTTTTTTATCATATTAGTTTGCATATTTATATCCATTTTCTAAATTTGGTAGCCTCTTTTGAATCAACTTTATACTCAATGGATAAAATCATATCAAGATTATGGTATTCAATGTTTCTTTGTACTGTTCTTTCACCTTCAATTTGAACTGTTGCAAAAATTGCAACAGTTGAATGTTGCTCTAAACTTGCCCATACTGTTTCATTTTCTAAATCACCTTTGAACTCTATTTGTCCATTTGGTGCTTGATAAATTTCTATATTATTCATTGTAATTACCTTTTATTTCTAAATAATTATTTAATAATTCTATATTATCAATTTGTATAACCCTAAAATATTGAGCTAATGCTTTTGCTTGATTGTTTATCTCATCTTTCAAAGGGCTGTTGTTTTTTATAATAAATACTATTGTATCACAAGTGCTATTTATAGTTTTTGGTATAAACTCATCTATAAGCCAAGAGGTGTCTTCATCTGTACTTTCAAAGCCATTTGATGTATCAGTTATCCATACAGTGGCTTTTCTTTCATTGATTAGTTTTAAGCCATACTCAAGAGGTTTTCTATACTCATCAAATTCGCAATAGTTTTTCCACTGACAATATATGGCATTGTATTTTTCTAAATAATCTATTTTACAAAAATCTGATTTATACATATTATTACCTTGGAAATGAACCGTTATTTATATCTATACATGTACCATTTATGTATTCTGGAGATTGTGTTGCTAACCAAACTATTGTTTTTGCTATCTCACTTGGTGTTGCAAATCTTTTTGAGATTACAGTATTTAAAAAAGCTTCCTGTCTTGGCTTTGGTATTACATTTAACATATCAGTTTGCACCGGACTTGGTGCTATAGCATTAATAATAATTTTGCCGTCAAATATTTTTGAAAAACTTTTTGTAGCATTTATAAGTGCAGCTTTTGTAATACCATACCAAATATCAGGATGACCGATTTGTCCTGCTATAGAAGCATTGTTTACAATTCTGCCTTTGCCTTTTTTTAGTATATTTTTTGATATCTCTTCTATAAGTTTAACAGGAGCTTCAATATTTAGTTTTAAGATATTATCTTTTTTATCATTTGGATATTGGTTGTATGGTAGTGAATACATCACCCCTGCATTGTTTATTAAAATATCTATATTTTCAAGTGATGATATTAAATTTGGTATCTCATCAACATTTGATAAATCAAATTTTATTTGTTTTATTTGCGAGTGATTGTTAAATTCAAAATTGTTAAAATCTCTTGCTATTATGATAATATTATAATCAAGATTTAGAAATTCTTTTGTAACTTCTAAACCGATCCCTTTGTTGCCACCTGTAATTAATACAGTTTTATTTTTCATAATTCTCTCCATTTTTATTTATCTCCAACTCTAATATATCTTTTTCAATTTCATCTTTTAGCTCTTGCTCACTTGGTAGATACATTTGATATTTTGATACAAAAAGATTGTCTTTATCTTTTATAGTTGAATACTTTACAACAGTATTATCTTTTTGTGTACATAATAATATGCCTATTGTTGGATTGTCATTATCACTTTTTTCTAAGTCATCATACATATTTACATACATATCAAGTTGTCCTATATCTTGATGAGTTAGTTTTCCCCTTTTTAGCTCAACTATTACAAAACATTTTAATATATAGTTATAAAATACAAGATCAATATAAAAATCACTTAGTTGGGTTTTTATATGTTTTTGACGACTTACAAATGCAAAACCACGACCAAGTTCTAATAAAAACTCTTGAATTTTATCTATAAGTGCAGATTCTAATTCATCTTCTCTAAAGGAGATATTGTCTTTTAGATCCAAAAATTCTAGTACATAAGGATCTTTTATAATATCTTTTGCACAAAGTTGTAAATTTTTTGTTTTTTCATTTGCCTCTTGTTCTACAGGTATTTTATCTTTACTTGAAATTAATCTTTCATAATAGTGTGTACCTATTTGCCTCTCCAAAGCTCTTACACTCCAGTTTGATTCTACCGCTTCTTTTATGTAATACTCTCTAGCCTCTTTATTTTCTATTCTCATTATAAGTTTATAATGACTCCAACTTAAAAGGTTAGACAGTGTGTGACCTTTTTGAAATACTATATAAAACTGTCTCATTTGTTTTAGATTTGTAGTTGAAAAACCTTTCCCAAAATCTTTTGTTAATCTCTTTGATAACTCTTTTATGATAGCTTTACCATACTTTGCTCTATCTTGACCACTTTGTTCCTCTTGGACTATAGTTTTACCTATATTCCAATAAGCTTCTACCATAATAAAATTGATTTGTTTGTATGTATTGGTTCTTGCAGTGTGTAATATATCTTTTATAGTATTATAAATGTTGTTGTTTATAGTTAGTTGATCCATATAATTTATCCTTAAACAATATAGCAATAATTATATCAAAAATAATTATAAAATATGTTGACAAAGTTTACATTTTTATGTTATCATTGTTCACATCAAAAAAATGGAGAGTAAAAGTGCAAAGATATATAGATATAATTGACAAATACAAATATATAATTATCATCTCAATTACACTAATTGTGGCACTTCTAAGTATTAGTTTAAAAAATCTTGCTTTTGAAGGAAGCTATAGAATCTGGTTTGATAAAGATTCAAATATCATTAAAAGCTATGATAAATTTCGAGAAGATTTTAGTGGTGATGATACATTTATAGTGGCATTTGAGGATAAAAACGGCATATTTAATAAAAAAGCATTACAAACTATTATTGACCTAACCAATGAGTTTGAATCTATAAGTGAAGTTGAAGATGTAAACAGTTTGAGTAACTATCCATATATGAGTGGTACTAATGATGAGTTTACGATAAATGATTTTATAGAAGATTTTAATAACTTAGAGACAAAAAAAGCTATAGCTATAAAAGATAATCTAATTTTAAACCAGCTGATCAACAAAGATGCAACAGTAACTGCTATAGCAATAAAGCTTTCTGAGCAAGTAGGAAGCAATGAAGCAGTAAATATAGAAGTGCAAAAAAAACTTGTAGAGATTACAAACAAATACAGTAAAAAAACTGGGTATAAATTTTATGTAACAGGAGCACCAAGTATCACAGCTTCACTTGTATTGATATCTCAACATGATGCTATGATTCTTATGCCACTTGCAGTTATTGTAGTGGTACTTATTTTGTACATTATATTTAGAAATATGTTAGGAATATTAATACCTAGTGTTGTAATTGTTTTTAGTTTTCTTACAGTTTTAAGTATTCAGATGCTTTTAGGGTATAAATTAAATAATTTTACAGTAAATATACCACCTTTTGTAAGTGCTATATCTATTGCTACATCTATGCACTTGTATTTGTCTTGGATATATTACAAACTAAAAGATATGGATAATAAAAGTGCAATAGTAAAAGCATTACAAACAAATATAATTCCAATAGCTCTAACATCATTTACCACTGCCGTTGGATTTGCTACACTTGGACTTAGTCAAATTGAGCCAGTTTCAACTTTGGGTATTGCAATTACTAGTGCTGCATTTTTGGCTTTTATATTTAGTGTGGTATTGGTTCCAGCTATTATTTTGAGCTTAAAATATGACTATAAAACTAAACCAATAAGATTGATAAATCTTTTTAATGTAGATGGATATGGAAAATTTATAAGAAAAAATGATAAGAAGATTATACTAATATTTACAATATTTTCTTTGGTACTTTCATATGGATTAAAAGATACTAAAATAGATAGTAATAGTATAAAATATTTTTCAAAAGATTCTATGGTGAGAAGTGGGTCAGATTTTGTACAAGATAATCTAACAGGTGCAACAATATATGAGATAATAATTGATTCAACCAAGCAAGATGGCATAAAAGATCCAAAGTTTTTAGCTACTGTTGATAAGTTTGAAAAAGAGTTAAAAGCAAATTTTAAAAATATAAGATTTACTACATCAATCAAAGATATTTTAGTGCGTATGCAAGAGGTTCTAAAACCAAATGCAAAATATAAAATACCACAAGAGCAAAATCTTATAGCTCAATATTTACTTTTATATGATATGAATTTGCCAATGGGTAAAACGACAAATGATAAGATGGACTCAAATTATCAAAAAATAAGATTGAGTATCAATAGTAATATAGAAGATACAAGTAAAGATCTAAAAATGATAGATTGGATAAATAAATGGTTTGAAAAAAATACTTCTTATAAAAGTGAAGTTCAAGGACAAGCTACTATTTTTGCATATATGCAAAGCAGTGTAATAGATATATTAATCATCTCTATTGGTACAACTTTGGCTATAGTAATATTACTAATGTGGTTTGTTTTAAAAAGTATAAGACTTACTCTTTTATTTATTATTCCAAATATTATGCCACTTATTTTAGTAGCAGGCGTTATGGGGTATCTTGGTATTACTATAGATATAGGGGTTGCTATTAGTGCAGCAGTTATTCTTGGAATTGCAGTAGATGATTCAATACATTTCTTTGGAAAATATCTAAAAGCTATAAAAACATATAGTTTTGAAAAATCTATTGATTATGTAATTCATCATAGTGCGAATGCAATGATTTTAACTACCCTTATACTATCTTTGACATTTAGTATATTTGCTACAAGCAGTTTTATACCAAATATAAATTTTGCAATAGTTACGATTATTGCGCTTAATATAGCATTGTTACTTGATTTGGTATTATTACCATCAATGTTAAGTTTATTTGACAAAAATGAGAAGTATTAACACTGCGTTAATACTTCTTTTATAAAATACAAAAAATTAAAAAGGAAACATAATGAAAAAAATATTATTGATGTTAGGTTTAAGTGCTAGTTTGATGTTTGCTCAAACTGCAAGAGATATTATGGACAAAGTTTTAGATAGAGATGATGGTGATAACATCATCACAAATATGCAGATGCAACTAATAGATAAAAATGGTTCAAAAAGAGTTAGAGATATGAGAACATATTCAAAAGATAAAGGGGACGATACTTTAAAATTGATTTTCTTTTTATCTCCAAGTGATGTAAAAAATACTGCTTTTTTAACTTATGATTATAATGATGCAAATAAAGATGATGACCAATGGTTGTATCTTCCAGCATTAAATAAAACAAAGAGAATCCCAGCAAGTGACAAAGACAGTTCTTTTATGGGAAGTGATTTTACATACAACGATATGACTGAGCCTACACTTGATGATTATACTTTTGAAATTATGAAAGAAACAGTTATTAAAAGAAAAAGTGGCAAAGTTCCTGTATGGAAAATTCTTGTTTTACCAAAAACACAAGAAACTATTGATGAAACAGGATATCTTAAGGCTGAGGTGTATGTAAGAAAAGATAATTTTATGATAACTAGAGCAAAATACTATTTAAAAAAAGCAAATAGATTAAAATATATGGATGTCAAAAAGATAGAGAAAATTGATGGTATAGATGTAGCTACACAAACTGTTATGACAACAAAAAGTGGTAAAAAAACTATTCATAAAACTATTTTGATTCAAAGTGAAGTTAAAATGAACCAAGATCTAAAAGAGGATATGTTTACAATAAGAACTCTTGAAAAAGGGATATAAACAGTGAAAAAAATATCTTTGTGTTTATTGTTGTGCAGCAGTTTGGTTTTTGCTGCTGATGAGTTTGATGATGAGTTTGGTGATGAGGAGATTATCCAAGTAGCTCCTACACTCAAAAGTGAAAAAAAAGATGATAAACTCTCTTTATATGGTTCTTTGAGTCTATCAAGCAGTTACAACTACAATCACAATAAACCACCTCTTCCAACACAAAATGATTACAGAGGATTAAGCAGTGTAAAAACTTCAGCTGATTTAACACTGGAGTATAAATTTGACAATGGTTTTAAAGCAAAAGCTGTAACAAAAGCATACAATGATTTTATCTATGATATTAAAGATGAAGATTACAAGGTTACACCAAAAGGGTATGACAAAGGTTTTGATATAAATGAGATCTATTTGCAAGGGTCTTTACAATCTAATCTTGATATTAAAATAGGTCGTCAAATAGTTGTTTGGGGAAAATCTGATAATATTCGTATAACAGATAGTTTAAATCCTCTTGATAATACAACTCCTGGTATGGTAGATATTAAGGATTTAAGACTTGGTTGTGTTATGACAAAGCTTGATTATTTTATAAATGATTGGGCAATTAGTGGGATTATTCTACACGAAAATAGATTCTCAAGGATGCCACAATATGGAAGTGATTATGCACCAGCTAATATAATTATGGCAAATGCTATAAGTGTAGATGAGCCATCAAATAGTATTAAAAATAGTGGAGTTGCTTTAAGTGCAAGTGTAAATATGCAAGGGCAGGATTTGGCATTTTACTATTCAAACCAATATGTAGATAATACAATCTATAGATCAAATATGTTTGGTTTTGCATACAATAAAGTAATAGACAGTTTTTTATTTAAAACAGAATTAGCTTATTTTGATAATTATGATTCTGTATTAGTTGATTCAAAAATTGATTCACTTATAGGTGTTGAATACAATGGTATTAGTGATGGAAGTATTTCATTAGAAGTAGCAAATAAGGATGATGATATTCAATATGCACTTAGGTTTACACAAAGTTATATAAATCAAACTTTGGATTTTACTGCACTATATAGTGGATTTGGAAAAGAGTGTGAATATGGTGGATTTGCTAGAGTTTGGATTGATTATGATATCAATGATAAATTATCTTCAAGTTTTGGATTTATAAATTATATGGGAAAAGAGCAGCAACGATTTCAAATGATTGAAAATAATGATAGAATATTCGCTAGTTTAAAATATAGCTTTTAGAAGATATTATGCATAAAATTTTACTACTTGAAGATGACTTAGTTTTAGGAGAAACTTTATATGAGATACTACAAAGTGAGAATTTTGAAGTAGTATGGGTAAAAGATGGACAAGAAGGTTTAGATGAAACATATCTAAGTAGATTTGATCTTTATTTATTTGATATAAATGTACCATTTATAAATGGCTTTGAACTTCTTGAATCTTTGAGACAATGTGGTAACCAGACTCCTGCTATATTTATTACTGCAAATGTAGATATACAGTCAATATCAAAAGGGTTTGAAATTGGGGCAGATGACTATATAAAAAAACCTTTTGATATAGATGAACTTATTATTAGAATAAATACTCAAATTAAAAAATCTTTTCATTCTTATAGTCAGAAGATAACTTATGGCGATATATCTTTTGATATTGCTACTCAAAAAATATATAAAAATAATCAAGAGATATTGTTATCTCCGACGGAGAAAAAACTTTTTGAACTATTTTTACAAAATATAGATAAACCACTTAGTAAAGAGGATATTTTATATTATATTCATGATGGAGAAGAGGGAAGTGAAGCGGCCCTTAGGGTTCAAATTTCAAAATTAAAAAAACTTGGTTTGAATATCTCAAATCAAAGAGGAATTGGATATCGTTGTGAAAAATTATGAAAAAAGATCACTAATTAAATTTTTTTTAACATACTTTTTAACTATAGCAATTTTTATAGTTGGATTAGGATATTTTTATTTTCAACAACAAAGAACAATTATACTTCAAGATTTGGCTATGAATATGCATCAGTATATTGTAAAGTTAAAGCAAAATGAGTTCAATTATATTCAAGATAATTATAGTTATGAATTTTTATCAAATGTAAATGTAAAAAAACAATTACCCGTTAAAGTAAATAATCAATATATTAAAGTATTTCCAATATTAAAACATAAAATGTTTGTAAAAATTTCTGTAGATGCTAAATCTATTGATGCTAAATTAAGTTATGAAATGAAAATGACAATATTTTTTCAATTTTTATTATTGATGTTTTTTCTAATTGTTTCTTATATATTAGCAAGAATCTCTTTAAGACCTATGCAAGATACTATTTCACATATGGATAGGTTTTTAAAAGATTTAATTCATGATCTTAATACTCCAATTACTTCTATATCTTTAAATACACGGATGTTGGAAAAAGAGATTGGTGAAAATAAAAAATTAAATAGAATTAAACAAAGTGTAAATGATATCTCCTCTTTATATGAAAATCTTGATATGATTTTAGATGAAATCAATATGGAAATAAGTAGTGTCAATATAAAAAATATTATTGATCATAGTGTTCAAACATATAAATTAATGTACCCAAATATTGAATTTGATATTGATTGTAAAGATATAACTATCAATTCTAATGAAAAAGCCTTAAGAAGAATATTGGATAATATCTTATCAAATGCATGTAAATATTCAAAAGAAAGTGATGCAAAAATAGAAATCTCTTTTGATGGTATTAATCTTATTATAAAAGATAATGGTAAAGGAATGAGTTATCCACAAAAAATATTTGAAAGAAGCTACAAGGAAAATGAAAAAGGGCATGGCATTGGTATGCATATAGTTCATCGTTTATGTGTAGCTTTAGATATTGAAATATCTATAGATTCTATACCAAATATTGGTACAACAATTAAACTAAAATTTTAAATTTCAATTTTCATAAAAGAACTACTTGACAAACTTACACTCAATAGTGTATAATTCTTTAGCAGTTTAGCAATATGAGTGCTAACTGACTCCACAAAAAGTGTTTATATGATAGATAAGAAAGAGTTTTTATTACAATCTATTATTCGTGCATATATTGAGCATCTCGAACCTATCGGTTCTACGCAGCTTAAAAATATGTATGATATTTCATATTCACCAGCTACAATTCGTGGTTATTTTAAGAAATTGGGTGATGATGGATATCTAGCACAAGAACACATAAGTAGTGGTAGAGTGCCAACAATTGAAGCCTTAAAAGAGTATTGGTCAACTAGATTAAACTTTGAATTAGGTGAGATTAATTTAGATATGGTTCAAAGAATATCTAAACAAATTGGTGCGACTGTATTTATTAAACAAAATGATGAAAGTCTATTGCAAGATATTTTAAATATTGACGATAAATATATGATTTTAGAATTTAGTGATTTTGCTATCACTGTAAAATTCTCAACTGCATTGTTTAAATTTCTTCATGATATGAAAGGTTTAGAACTTGAAAATATCTTAGATGTAAGTAAACAAGTAGGTGCGTTTGAATTGTATAATGAACTATCTAATCAAATTAGTAATAGTTCATATGAAGTTATAAATATGAAAAGTTTTTTGCGTATGGCAGTTGAATATGATATGAGTGAAAATGATATTCAGGATTTTTTAAGAGGTAGAATTCTTGAAAAATTACAAAGTGGTATTTATTTTGAAGGATTACTGCCTGTAAATTATATTGGAGTATGTCACGATTGTAAATTAAATGGTGTTAATATTAAAATGCTTGTAGTAGGTGAATTATCAAAAGATTATGATTATTTTTATAAAGGAATTACAAGATGAGTAAAGAAGAATTAAAAAATGAAGAGGTAGAACAAGAAATTGTTGAGCCTACAGAAGAAGAAACACAAAAAGATGAGTATGCTTCTTTAGATGAAAAATTTAAGCAAGAGATGGAAGCAAAAGTAGCTGCAGCTGAAGATAAGTATCTTCGAACGCATGCAGATTTTGAAAATATCAAAAAAAGATTAGAAAAAGAGAAGTATCAAGCTATTGATTATGCAAGTGAAAAATTTGCAAAAGATTTATTAGCTCCAATTGATACTTTAGAAATGGCACTAGATGCTGCAAAAGCAGATCTTCCAGCTGAAGAGTTAATAGAAAAATTAAAAGAGGGTATTGAACTTACAATTAAAAGTTTTAAAACTACTTTTGAAAAAAACAATATTGAATTAGTTGAGACTGATGAATTTGATCCAAATCATCATAATGCTGTTATGAGAGTTGATAGTGATGATCATAAAGAGGGTGAAATTGTGCAAGTTATGCAAAAAGGTTATAAATTAAAAGATAGACTTTTAAGACCTGCAATGGTAAGTATAGCAAATTAGTTGGTGTGCTACTTAAGTAGCATAATGATTTCAGTAAATGTTGTATACTTTCACTGATAAAAAATAAAAATTAATATATTAAAAGGAAATGAAAATGAGCAAAGTAATAGGAATAGATTTAGGAACAACAAATTCATGTGTGGCAGTTTATGAAGGTGGAGAAGCAAAAATTATTGCAAATAAAGAGGGAAAAAATACAACTCCTTCTATTGTAGCATTTACTGATAAAGGTGATGTACTAGTAGGTGATCCAGCAAAAAGACAAGCTATCACAAACCCAGAAAAAACAATATACTCTATTAAGAGAATTATGGGTCTTATGATGGATGAAGAGCATACAAAAGATGCTATTGATAAAGTTGGATATAAAATTGTAAATAGAAATGGAGCAGCTGCAGTAGAAATTGCAGGTAAAGTATATACTCCTCAAGAGATCTCTGCAAAAATTTTAACAAAACTTAAAACAGATGCAGAAAGCTATTTAGGGACAACTGTAACTGATGCAGTTATCACAGTACCTGCATACTTTAATGATGCACAAAGAAAAGCAACTCAAGAAGCAGGAACAATTGCAGGACTTAATGTACTAAGAATTATCAATGAACCAACTGCAGCAGCACTTGCTTATGGACTTGATAAAAAAGGTGAAGAAAAAGTTGTAGTTTACGATCTTGGTGGTGGTACATTTGATGTTACTGTTTTAGAGATTGGTGATGGTACATTTGAAGTACTTTCAACTGATGGTAATGCATTCTTAGGTGGAGATGATTTTGATAATAGAATCATTGATTGGTTAGCTGAAGAATTTAAAGCTGAGCATGGTATTGATCTAAGAGAAGATAAAATGGCTCACCAAAGACTTAAAGATGAAGCTGAAAAAGCTAAAAAAGAGTTAAGTAGTACTATGGAAACTGAGATTAATTTACCATTTATTACTGCAGATGCAACTGGACCAAAACACCTTGTTAAAACTTTAACAAGAGCAAAATTTGAAGCTATGACTGAAGATTTAGTTGATGAAACTTTAGATCATATTAAAACTGCTATGAGTGATGCAGGTCTAGATAATAGTGAAATCAATGAAGTAATTATGGTTGGTGGATCAACTAGAATTCCAAAAGCACAAGAGGTAGTAAAAGAGTACTTTGGTAAAGACTTAAATAACTCTGTTAACCCAGATGAAGTTGTTGCTGCAGGTGCTGCTATTCAAGGTGGAGTATTAAAAGGTGATGTAAAAGATGTACTTTTACTTGATGTTACACCACTTTCACTTGGACTTGAAACTTTAGGTGGAGTTATGACTAAATTAATTGAAAAAGGTACTACAATCCCTGTGAAAAAATCACAAGTATTTAGTACAGCTGAAGATAATCAACCAGCAGTTTCAATTCATGTAGCACAAGGTGAAAGAGAGTTTGCTAAAGATAATAAATCTTTAGGTATGTTTGAACTTTCTGATATCCCAGCTGCTCCAAGAGGTGTACCTCAAATTGAAGTTACATTTGATATTGATGCAAATGGTGTACTTAATGTAAGTGCTAAAGATAAAGGTACAGGAAAAGAGAACAATATTACAATCTCTGGTTCGTCTGGATTAAGTGATGAAGAGATTGAAAAAATGGTAAATGAAGCTGAAGCAAATAAAGAAGCTGATGAAAAGAAAAAAGAAGTAATTGAAACTAGAAATCAAGCAGAAGCAATGCTTCATACAACTAGAAAAACTTTAGAAGAAAATGAAGATGCTGTTGATGCAGATGAAAAAACAAAAATTGTAGATGCAGCTGCAGCTCTTGAAGAGATCTTAAAAGATGAAAATGCTACAAAAGAGCAAATTGAAGAAAAATTAAAAACATTAACTGAAGTTAGTCATAAACTAGCTGAAGCAATGTACAAAAAAGAGGGTGCTGAAAATACGGGTGCTGCTCAAGCTAATAATGCTAAGAAAAAAGATGACGATGATGTTATCGATGCTGAAGTAGAGTAATAACTCTGCTTCATGCAAACAATACTTTTATTAATAATACTTTTTTTACTTTCAGTATTTTCTGTATTATTATATTATAAAACGAAAAACTCAAAACTTTCAAAACTTCAAGCTGGAATCTGTCCAGTATGTGGAGCTAAACCCAAAGAATTTTATGATCAAACTAAAAATACTACATTTAAAATAGATGTAATTAAAGCAAAACTACTTAAAAACCATGGGTGTAGTGGCGTAAGAGAGATAGAATATACTTGCACTCAATGTGATATGAAAGAAGTACACTCAGAACAAAATGCTGGATGTGGAATATAATTTAAAATCTGTTATTAGGTATTTTATGCAACATCACATACCATATATTTACCCTTGTGAGTTTGAGCTATGACATTTTGTTTTATTTTTGTCGATGATGTTTGAGGGTTGTATCTAACTTGTACAATTTTTGCACCCTTTGATTTTAGATATTGTTCTACTGCGATATTATGAGGTTTATCTCCCCAATCTTCTCCAATTACAAAAATATCAGCATCTACTGCTTTACATTGAGTTACATACTCAAGTTTATCATACGATACAACATCATCAACACAGTCTAAAGATTTTAACATTCTCATTCTTTGAGCTAATGGAATTACGGGGACATTTCTTTTATATGAAGCTACTACATCATCAGAAGCAACTCCAACTACAAATTTGTCACCCAATGTTTTGCAGTATTCTAGTAGGTCTAAATGACCAATATGTAACAAGTCAAAAGTACCAACGGTATATACGGTCATGATTTATTTCCTTAAATAAAATTTATTTTACCTATAATACTCTTTTATACTTAAATTTATGCTATACTGAAAAAAGAATTACAAAATACTTAAGAAAGAGGAATTTTAATGTCAAAAGAGAGTACTGTGTACGAAAAGTTACAACAACCTACTATTTTATCTTATTTAAAGGATATTCCAAACCTTTTATCACTCTCAGGCTTAGTTTGTACCTTACTTGCTATATATTATGCAATTGAGGGTATTTACGCTCTTACAATGATAGGAATGGTTTGGGCAGTTGCTTTTGATTGGGCTGATGGGCTTGTTGCTAGAAGACTTAAAGGAAGAACTCCAACAGATGCAAAATTTGGAGGACAACTTGATGTTCTTATAGATATAGTGAGTTATGGGGTGACTCCTGCTATTTTACTTTTAAGCTATGGTAAATTTGACCCACTTTTTTTAATTGGAGCATTTATCATGGTCTCTGCTGCAGCTATTCGTTTAAGCTACTTTAGTACATATGGTTTAGCTGGGGGGACAAAATATACAGGATTAGCATTAGACAACAACAGTTTGATTTTAGTTTCTATATTTTTACTAGAGGGTGTCGTGAGTCATGGCACTTTCACAATTATCTTATATATAAGTGGTGTTGCACTTGCTATACTTAACGTTTCAGAGATTAAGACACCAAAACTTTCAGGAAATCCTAGAAATGTTTGGCTTCTTGGAGCTTATACTCTTGGAATGACAGTTATTTATAGCTTACAACTTATATAAGGTCATCAACTAAAATTCCTTATTAAAAGGGATTTATAAAAACTTTAAAATAAAAAATATGTCAAATTGCAATATTTTTATCTAATTTTATATTTTTATGATAAAATTCTTTCAAATAAAAACAAATAGGAAAAAATATGACTGATGAACAAAAAAAATCACTTGAATTAGCAATGAAACAAATGGATAAAACATTTGGTAAAGGTACACTTATAAGACTTGGAGATAAAGCAGTAGAACCAATTGAAGCAATTAGTACAGGTTCATTAGGACTTGATTTAGCTCTTGGTATTGGAGGGATTCCAAAAGGTAGAGTTGTAGAGATTTATGGGCCAGAAAGTTCAGGTAAAACAACTCTAACACTACATGCAATTGCAGAATGCCAAAAATCTGGTGGAGTTTGTGCATTTATTGATGCAGAACATGCATTAGATGTAGTATATGCAAAAAACTTGGGAGTAGATACAGATAACCTTTTGGTTTCTCAACCAGATTATGGAGAACAAGCATTAGAAATACTTGAAACTCTTATTAGAAGTGGTGCTGTAGATTTAGTAGTTATTGACTCGGTTGCCGCACTTACTCCAAAAGTAGAAATTGATGGTGATATGGATGATATGCAAGTGGGTGTTCAAGCTAGACTAATGAGTAAGGCTCTAAGAAAAGTAACTGGACTTTTACATAAAATGAATACTACTGTAATCTTTATCAATCAAATTCGTATGAAAATAGGTATGACAGGATATGGATCTCCTGAAACAACTACAGGTGGAAATGCACTTAAGTTTTATTCTTCTATAAGATTAGATATTAGAAGAATTGCTACACTTAAACAAGCAGAACAAAGTATAGGAAATAGAACAAAAGTTAAAGTTGTAAAAAATAAAGTTGCACCTCCATTTAAACAAGTAGAGTTTGATATCATGTTTGGTGAAGGTATCTCAAAAATGGGAGAAATAGTTGATTATGGGGTTAAGCTTGATATTATAGATAAAGCTGGGGCATGGTTTAGCTACAATGATTCTAAAATAGGACAAGGTAGAGAAAATTCAAAACAATTTTTAAGAGACAATCCAGAAATTGCAAAAGAGATTGAACACAAAATAAAACTTGCTATGGGTGTGATCACTGAAGATGAAGAGCAAGCTAAATAATTGATTTTTATCTCAAAGCAAAAATCAATTAAAATTTTTATATAATAAGTGAATATAACACAAATAATGATTTAGGAGAATATATTGGTTTTTATAGATGATATTTATGCACAAGAAGTTTTAGACTCAAGAGGAAATCCAACAGTTAAAGCAACAGTAGCTTTAAGTGATGGTACAAAAGAGAGTGCAATAGTTCCAAGTGGAGCAAGTACAGGTAAAAGAGAAGCATTAGAATTAAGAGATGGCGATGATAGATATATGGGTAAGGGTGTTTTAAAAGCAGTTGAAAATATTAATACAACAATTGCAGATGAACTACTTGGATTAAGTCCATTTAATCAAGCACAAATTGATGCAACAATGAAAGATATAGATGGTACAAGTAACTATTCAAATCTTGGAGCAAATGCAGTATTAGGTGTATCTATGGCTGTAGCAAGAGCTGCAGCAACTTCACTTAAGATGCCACTATATAGATATTTAGGTGGAGCAAATGCAATGACAATGCCTGTACCTATGTTTAATATTATCAATGGTGGAGAACATGCAAATAACTCTG
>CAZAOJ010000041.1:0-15974 GCA_964486745.1 uncultured Arcobacteraceae bacterium | reverse complement strand
AGCAGATTCTTGGTAAAAGCTCACCTGTTGGTATATCCATAAATCTTTGTGTTCCATAACTACTATTTAATATCACTTTTTGATTGTATTTATTTGTAACTTTTGCAACTATTGAAGCATTTTTATTAAATTTTTTTAAAATATTTAAAGCTTTTGGAGTATCATTTTTTGAAATAGCTAAACAAAAAGTCCCTTCATTTGCCAATGCTGTAGCTTCAAACCCCAACATCTCACAAATACCAAATACTTCGGTTGATACTGGAATACTATCTTCATCTACTTCTATACAAATATTACTTTGTTTTGCCCACTCATTTAAAACAGCAGCAACGCCACCTCTTGTTGCATCTCTTAAAGCAGTTATTTTTATATTGTTATTTATTAGTTCTTGAACTATTGGATAAAGTGACGCACAATCAGATTTTAAATCACTACTTAACTCAATACCTTCTCTTTCACAAAATATTGTTGCACCATGAGCTCCAATATCTCTGCTTACAATGATAACATCATCTTGTGTTATAGAGTTTGAACTTATACCATCTTGCTGTATTTGTCCTATTCCTGTTGTATTTATAATAATTTTATCAATAGTACCTTTTGGCATTACTTTTGTATCACCACTAACTATAATAGCCTCATTTAACTCTAACTCTTTTTTCATTGATTTGACAATTTTTTCTAAATCTCTAGTGGGAAATCCTTCTTCAATTATTACTCCAACAGTTAGATAAAGTGGCTTTGCACCCATCATAGATAGATCATTACAAGTACCACAAATAGCAAGTTTTCCAATATCTGCTCCAGAAAAAAACAATGGACTTACAGTAAAACTATCTGTACTCATAGCAATTTTACCATCTATATTTAAAACTGCGGCATCTTCAGATTTTTCTAATATATCATTTTTAAAGTATTTATAAAAAATTTTAGTTATAAGTTCATTATTTTCCTCTCCGCCATTTCCCATAGAGAGTTTAATATTTTTTTCCAATACTTATCCTTTAAGCTAAATTTCCATATTTATAATAAGCTGCACATGCACCTTCACTACTTACCATACAACTTCCTACAGGTGAGTTAGGTTTACAAGCAGTTCCAAAAATTGTACACTCATTTGGATGTGCCATTCCTCTTAAAATATCACCACATATACAAAGTTTATGATCTTCTATCTCTTCTTGTGGTAATACATCTTTATAAATAATTTCTGCATCCAAAAAATTATAATTATCTTTTAATTTTAATCCACTATCAGGAACATTCCCTAATCCTCTCCACTTAAAAAGACTAACTTTATCAAAATACTTATTTATAAGTTTTTGAGCCGTAAGATTGCCTTCATGACTTACAACACGATTATACTGTATCTCATTTTCACATCTATTTTGAGTGAATTGTTTTACAATCATTAATATACCTTCCATCATATCAACTGGTTCAAATCCAGTTACTACTACAGGTCTATTATATTTTTTAGGAAATTTATCATATATTTTACTTCCACTAATTACACTTACATGAGAAGGCCCTAAAAAAGCATCGATTTGATTATTATAACTATCTACATGCTCATCTCTACTATTTATTAACTCAACCATAACCTCTGGAACTGTTACGTGATTGATATGAAAAAATATATTTTTTATATCTTTTTTTATTACTACATCAACTAAAGCAGCAGTCATTGGAGTAGTTGTTTCGAAACCAATTGCAAAAAATATCACTTTTTTATCTTTATTTTCAGTAGATATTTTTATACACTCCATGGGAGAATATACGAATCTTACATCAGCACCTTTAGCTCTTGCATCCTGTAAACTACCAAGACTACCAGGTACTTTTATCATATCACCTAATGTTACAAGTATTACATCTTCTTGCATAGCTAAAGTATAAGCATGATCAATTCTATGCTTTGGCATAATACATACAGGGCATCCTGGACCATGTATAAATTTTATATTTTGAGGCATTAATTGAGGAAGACCAAATTTCATAATAGTATGAGTATGTCCACCACATACTTCCATAATATTTATAGGCTTTTTTAATTTTTTAGATTCTTCATCTATTAATTTTGCATAAGCCTTGATAGTTTTTGCATCTCTAAAATCATCATATAGATTTTTTAATTCCAATTTCATTATTGACCTCTATTTGGACACTCATCATCCTCTAAAATTGCCCTTTGTCTTTCTTCTTCATCCATCAAAGCTAAAATCTCTTTATATGTTTCAAGGGATGCTAAGGCATCTTCTTCATCTATTTTATTCATTACAAAACCAATATGTAAAAGTACATAATCTCCTATTTTTACATCGCCCTCTTCCATTAGATCAAGTCCAGCTTCTCTTTTTACACCCATTGTATCAACAATAGCAGTATTTTTCTCTTTATCTATTTTTACAACTTTAGAAGGAATTGATAAACACATTATCTCATCTCCATTTTAAATTTAATCCAATTAGCTACTTTTTTAATTGAGTCTTCATCTTTAGTATTTATTTCAAGAATATCTACATTTGGTTTTAGTTTTCTAGCAACTGCTTTTTCAGCTTCAATATCATATTCAAAATATGGTAATAGGTCAGTTTTAGTAAACAAAATCAAATCTGCACTTCTAAACATTACAGGATATTTTGCAATCTTGTCTTCTCCTTCAGGAATAGATACAAGTACAATATTTAAATGAGTTCCTACATCATAAGAAGCTGGACACACTAAATTACCAACATTTTCTACAAAACACACATCTATATTTTCTGTATCCATATGATGTAGAGCTTTATGCACCATAAATGCATCAAGATGACATGCTGATCCAGTTTGTATTTGATGTGCTTGAATACCTTTAGCTTTTAATCTATCTGCATCTCTAGAAGTTTCTAAATCACCTTCAACTACACCGAATTTAAAATCTGAAATATCTGCAAGTTTTTCTAATAATGCAGTTTTTCCAGCTCCTGGACTACTCATAAGGTTTATTGCTAGTACACCATGTTTATTAAAATGTTCTCTATTATGAGCAGCCTCATGGTCATTTTTATCTAAAATCTTTTTTATTACATCAACTGTTTTTTTATCATTTAGTTGTGGGTTAGCATGAACCCCTTCCATTTTATCATCATGATGATGGTGATGATGTTCCCCTTCATGACTATGATCATGGTGATGATCAGTTATACTACATCCGCAATCTGCACACATATTATTTCTCCTTTTTATTTAATAGTTTTATTTTGCCAAATTAAATGGCAACTTACACAATGGTTTGATAACTCATATACTTTTGTATTTGCATCTATAAAGTTATCATTTTTTACTGTATCGATTATATCATTAACTGAACTATGCAAAAGTTTATCATAAGCTATTAAACTTTGTTTAAAATCATTTTGATCATCTTTTTTCATTATTAACCAAGGTTTATTTTTAGGCGCTGGATGATTTTGAATTAAAGACGCACCAAGTATTACTAAATCTTTGTTTTGTGTCAATATTCCCGTTTGTATCATCTCGTATAATTTTCCCATTTGCATCATCATCTGCTTATAACTCATATTAGATTTTTGTTTTGATTGTACAAGTTTAGATGCAGATGAGATATTGTGAGTATGAATATTTCCATGATTATGGATAGGTTCATCAGCTATAAGCATATTTGATCCAACTAATACTGATATAACTCCAGCAGTTGCAAATATTCGTCTTATATTTTTTTTATTATTTAAAAGATTTTGATTTATATATAATATTACTGCACCAAATCCTACAAATATCACCATAACACCCATGGTAAATGCCAATACAAGTGTAAAATCAACCTGTTGACCTTGAATGGCGCCAAGAGTAATAAGCATACCTCTTACTCCTCCTATTCCCATTAATGCTCCAACTGCAAATGCACTTGTAGTATCATTAGTATTATGATTATGCTCTTTTCCAAAATATATATGAATATGTTCTTTTCCATTATGCGTATGAGTTTTTAGATGAATCTTATCACTATAAACCATATATAAAAGATAAATTCCCATAGCTAAAATCACACTTGATGATAAAATATCTCCATATCCTAAAAGGTTATCACTTATGTGGTATGTTTGAAGAAGTTTTGCAAAAATAAATAACATAGTACCATGTCCTATTGCAAATAAAATTGTAATAAGCATAGTTTTTTTCTTATTTTTACCAATACTAAAATCAGCAATAGCTGTTAGGTGATCTGGTCCAAAGGCATGTAAAATACCATACCAAAAAATAAGTAATATTCCTAAGTTTTCCATTATATACCTTTTATAAATGAATAATTATTCATTATAATATAGAAATATTATAAACATAAGATAAATTATTGTATTTCTTATATAGATTTGGGACTAGTTTTGATAAAATATCATATGAATTGTATTTACTGTAACCATACCAAACTTTATTTATTAAATAATTCCAGTTATAAATGCTCAAAATGTAAAAAAAAATTTAGTATAAAGAAACAAAAACAAAAAGAATTAATAATTAATTGTTTTTGTGAAAATTTAACAGTAAATCAAACAAAAGAAAGATTACAAATAAATTATATCACTGCCAAAAAACATTACGATATCATAAGAAAAACTATCTCTTTATATTTAGAAAACAATTATATACAAGAAAAAGTAACGGCTTATGAAGAGTATGTATATATAGAAAAATCAAAAAGGAATATAAAACAAAATATATTTGATGCACACAATTTTTTAACATTTGAATATAACAATAAAATATATAACCTTCTTATGCCATCTCTTCAAAGATATAAAGAACAATTTTTAAATGATGGATTAGAAGATGTATATTTTAAAGAATTTTCAAAATTTATTAGATACAATAAAATATCAAAAATCAAACAAAGTCAAACATTAATACAACAATTTTGGGATTATTTTGAATATGAAATTTTAAAATACAAAGGTATAAATAAAGAAAACTTCTTTTACTATTTAAAAGAGATAGAATTCAAATTTAATTATACAAACAAAGAACAAAAACAAATACTAATTGATATTATTTAAGTAATAATATATTTGTCCTAGAGATATACCACCATCATTTATTGATGTTGTTGTATTGTAATAATATTCTATATTTAAAGATTGTAATTTTTTACATACTAACTCTAATAAAACTTTATTTTGAAAAACTCCACCACTAAGAATTACTGGTAAATTTTCTTTTTGTGCTATATCTATTATAATTTGAGCAAGAGTATTTATAAACATAGTACTATATACTGTTTTATCTTTTAAAGTTTGATATTTTATTATAAAATCTACTATTTTTATATCTATTATCCCATGTTTTATCTCATATTCAAAATACTCTTGTATTTTATAATTATAAGATGTTTCACAATATATTCCAGTTTCTCCTTCATAACTTTGATATTGACAAAGATCACTAAAACTAGTTATAGCATCAAACAACCTCCCTACTGAACTACAATTAATAGAATTTAAATCTTTACTGTATGCATGATACAATAATTCTATTTCACTTTTAGAGAAAGATTTTATAGTAGCAATATCTAATTTTAGAACTTCTTCTAAACTACAATTATCAAATAACATACTTAATGCTACTCTTCTTGGT
Source organism: uncultured Arcobacteraceae bacterium (assembly GCA_964486745.1). Classification (GTDB taxonomy): domain Bacteria; phylum Campylobacterota; class Campylobacteria; order Campylobacterales; family Arcobacteraceae; genus JAYEFX01. The sequence continues at coordinate 10,340 of CAZAOJ010000041.1, read as the reverse complement.
TCTTTGATAGATTTTTCTCCACCTAATAACTTTATTTGCTTAAAATTATATTTTCTTGTATCTCCAATAAAAATTTCACCACCCCAAAGTGTTTTATCATCACCATATCCAGTACCATCAAATGCAAAACCAATATAATCACCTGTTAAATTGTACTGAGCTTTTACACTATATATATGTGATAAATGATGCTGAACTTCAAAAATAGGTTTATTTTGTTCTTTTGCCCATTTTGTTGTTTCATAATTTGGGTGCTTATCATGAATAATTATATCAGGTTCAAAATCGTAAAATTTTTTAAATGTTTTTATTGTTCTATAAAAAAAATCAAGAGAATCAACACTGTCAAGATCCCCTATATATGGACCTATAATTATTTTATTATCAAATGCTAGACATATTGAATTTTTCTGATTTGCACCTACAGCTAGTATATTTTTATTAATCTTAAAAGGTAATATTATCTCTTTAGGAGCATATCCTCTTGCTAATCTCATAATTAATAATTCGTTGTTTACAATTTGTACAACACTATCATCAACTGCATTTACAATATCTCTGTTGTAATCAACAATAAAATCAATAAAGGGTAATTTTTTTTCTATATCTTCATATTTGGTAATTATGGATTCACCATTTAAATTTGCACTAGTTGCAACTATTGGGTTTTCAAGATGTTCAAATAATAGATGATGTAAACCAGTATAACTAATCATTACACCTATCTTTTTAATATTTGGAGCTACAAATGGACTAAGGTAATTTAATTTTTTGTTTATTTGAATTATAACTATTGGAGCTTCTTTTGAACTTATTATTTCTTGTTCTTTTATAGATATATTGGAAATACCTTTTACCATATCAATATCTTTACACATAATTGCAAATGGTTTTGTTGGTCTATTTTTATATTCTCTTAATTTTTTAATAACATTGTTATTTGTAGCATCACAAACTATATGAAATCCACCCATACCTTTTATCGCACCAATTTTACCATTACTAATTAATGATGCAATATCTTTATATATAGTATTAGTTTGTATTGTTTTATTTTTTATAATAAGATTTAATTTAGGACCACAATTATTACAAGAAATAGGTTGAGCATGATATCTTCTATTTAATGGATTATTGTAATTATCTTCACATATTTTACATAAAGAAAATTTTTTCATTGAAGTATTGGCTCTATCATAAGGCACAGTTTGAATAATACTATATCTAGGTCCACAGTTTGTACAATTTGTAGCAAAATATTTAAAATAGTTATTTTGATTATTCAAGAAAAATAGATCAAACAGACATTCTTTACAAATTGCATTGTCAGGAGGTACTGATGCAATTTTACCTATATCATGTTCTGTAGAACTATTGATTATTTCAAACTGTCCCTTATAAAGAGGTGTCAATTTAGTAGTTTTAATAGAAACAATTTTAGCTAGTGGAGGTAAATCACAAAGTAAATTGTTACTAAATTTTTCTATATCTTCTTTTTTTCCTTCAATTTGTATTTCAACACCAAATGAATTATTTTTAACAAATCCATTTAAAGATAATTCATTTGCTAATTTGTATATAAAAGGACGAAATCCAACACCTTGAACTTGCCCTTTTATATTTAATCCAATCCTAGTCATCTAACGCAAATTGTTTACTAAAAAATGGATTTGCTAGTTGATATTTACTTAAAATTCTACTATACAATATTGAATTCTCAAACATGTCGCCCATCATAATTATATTATCAATTTTAAAAGTTTTTTTAAGTTGATTTAGTGTGCTAATTGTCATATCTCCAAAAGCTTCAAAAATACTATATGCTATATAATGTGTATCAGCTCCAGCTAATATAAAACTCATTACTGATCCTAAAATTGAACTATAATCTACACTATTTTCAACATAATCAATATCAACTTTTAATCCACCATTTCCTCTGAATTCTAAAGATTTATCACTTAAAGATTCAAATGATGCTTTTTCAATATCCAATAAAATACATAATGTTTCAAATAAATTATAATTCTCATTACTTTGTAATTTTACCAAACGATCTTGGTGCTTTTTACTAAAATTATCAAGAAGTTTTGCTCTAACCTCATTTGAATTCATTTGATCTAAAACATCTTTTAATTTAAAATCTTGAAAAGTAATAACTTTTTTAGTAGTAACTTCAGTTTTTGTTAAAAAATTAATACCATTAGAATAACTTAAATTTGCAGCAATTGCTACATTATTGAAATTTGCATCTTTACAAATATTTAAAAATCTATTTATTGATTTATCTTCATCTATAATTTCAAGACTTTTAGCAACTCTAGAAGCTTTAATGATTGTAGTATTTTCCTGTACTTTTATAATTTTTAGATCATTTGTATCTTGAAAAAATATATATGGAATATCACTATCTTTTGCATTTAAGGCAAATAATGTACTTCTAACATTATATGGTGCTTTTATATTTATATATGTTTTTTGAGTAAGATCTTTTAATTCTTCACTTTGTATTGTAACTTTTATAGTTGGCTTTTCAATACTATAAAGAACTTCTTTTTCTTTGTCAGTCATAATAAATAATTCATCTATCTTAGAAGGATCTGCAACTAATACAGCACAACCATCTGTATAATGAGGTGTAAAAAATGTAGAATCACTATCATAGAAAGCATTTTCGTTACTATAATGTTTACAAACTAAGCTATCATCAAGATATAGTGGACTAGACGGATCAGTAAGATCTTCTAAACATTTCGGACAAGGAGCTATATTGTATGTATCACTTTTAAATTGTTTATCTTCAATATTTATATCTTTTGAATTTGTTGTAATTTTATCCAAAAATATAGAATGTGGTAAATATTTTGTTGATAATTCACTAAATTTTTCTAATGCTTTTGTATTATGTTCATCAAGAACTAAAGTAATAGTATTGTCTTTAAAATCAATACTTCCCTTAATTCCACTTTGGTTAATAATATTTTGTAAAAATCCTGCAAAATATTGATTATCACTATTATAAACTATAGTTTGTACTATTGCCATTTTTATCCTTTTAAATGTTCTAAATCTCTTTGTGCAGTGGGATTTGCATAAGAGTCTATTATTTGTTCTAATGTTACTTCATTTTCATTTTTTATATATGTTTCACCCATTTTATCTAACTCTTTTAAAACTACATCTACAAAATTAAAAAATTGTTGTTTTAATTCAGGGCTTAAATCTGATTTTACTGTTTGAATATCTGCTGGAACTATCCCAACTATGCTAGTATGTGCAAAATTTTCCAATAATGAACAAATTTCAAGCATCTCTACTATTTCAACTTCATGTGCAGTTTGTTTATAACTTCCCAAACCTAGCAATTCTTCAGCTGGAAGATTGTAAATTGCTCCAGCTTTGTCATCTTCCATTGTAATTGTATCAAGTATAATAACTCTGTCATATTCCTGATAATATACCATGAGTTGAAAACCTAAAACGCCACCATCCACAAGAGTAACATCACCATTAAATTTATAGTTTTGTTCCAAATACTTTGCAGCATAAACTCCTACACCTTCGTCATTAAATATAACTGTCCCCGCACCTACTATTGCAATTCTTTTTCCACTACTCAATATTTTTATTCCTTATATAAACTTTATAATACCAACTATCTATAAATATAAATAGTTGGTATGAAAAATTTACATTATATAAAAATGTATTATTTCTGCATTAATGATTATCTTCTTTTACAAATTTACTTCCACCTACTACTATAGAGATATCTCCCTCTTTCCAGAAAATTGTTCTCCACACTTGGTAGTATATATGAAACATAACCCATACAATAATAGCATACATTGCTGTGTGATGTGCAAGTCTAACATCCATATTTGTTCCACCAGTAACTGTTAATGTCCAATCAGTAGCAAGATGCAACATAGAAGGCCACCAAGATCCAATTGAACTAAGACCTGAAGCCAATCCATGTACATATAACTGTAAACCAGTCAACAACATCCATACAAGTAAAAGATGGAAAATAAAAAAGAATACAGCATTAAAACTATCAGGATGAGATGAATCAAAATTTTTACTTCTATTAAAAGTAATAAGATTTATCAATACTGCAAAAAATTCTTTTATATTGTGTCCCGTTGGTATAAGCTTTTTATATGGTTTTTCAAATCTTGAGAAAAAGTACATATAAGCTACAACAATACTACTTACATCAAAAACAATAGCAATCATAAAATGCCACCATCTATTCCATGCCATTACCCATTTTGTAGCCGCAGGATCTGCTATAAAACTACTATAATAAGGATGTCCAATGTAAAGTCCTGTAACAACTGCTCCAACCATTGAGAAAGCAACCACCCAGTGGTTAATTCTCATAAAGGCTGTCATCCTTTGGATTTTTTTATAACTCATTGTTTACTCCTTAACTTAGATAGAACAACTTGTATTTACTTTAAACTCACTTAACTTTCTACCTTTTGTATCTACAATATGAACTGCACATGCAATACATGGATCAAATGAATGAATTGTTCTTAAAATCTCTAAAGGTTGTTCTGGATCAGCAACTTTTGTACCAATAAGTGCTGCTTCATATGCACCCATTCTACCTTTATAATCTCGTGGTGCGGCATTCCATGTTGAAGGAACTACAGCTTGATAATTTTCTATTTTACCATCTTTAATAACAACCCAGTGACCTAATCCGCCTCTTGGAGCTTCAGCCATACCAAAACCTTTGGCATCTTTTGAAACTGTATCAAAGTCAAACTCTGTCCATGTAGATAAATCTCCACTTGCAACATTTGCAGCTAATTCATCAACCCAATCCATCATAACATCTGCCATAAGTTCAGTTTCAATAGCACGAGCTGCAGTTCTTCCAACTGTTGAGAATATAACTGATGCAGGAGCTGGTTTACCTAAACCTAAAGTTTTTCCAAGTTTTGTTAAAAACTTAGTTGCATATTTAACAATATTTTCATCTTTTGCAGCAAGTCCTACAACAATACGGGCTAATGGACCAACTTCCATTCTTTCATCATCGTAAAGTGGTGATTTAATCCATGAATATTTTTCATCAGTTTTTAAATATGCATGACCATCTTCTTTTTTCTCTAAACCAGTATATTCTGGATCAGTTACACCTTCATATGGGTGTAAATTTGTTTTACCCTTATACCATGCATGAGTAACATCTTCTGTAATTTTACTTTGATCTAATGGATGAAGTTTACTTAAATCTCCATTCATTACAATACCTTCTGGAAATAATTGTTTTGCACCATAAAAACCTGTGTCATCAAGTTTAAAATCACCAAAACTCATAAAGTTTTTAAGTCCTCCACCAGTACCATCTAGTGCTTCATCTGCATATACAGTTCCAGCCATAAGTACATCAGCCAGATACGCTCTTTTTATAAAGTTGTTATGTTTGTTTAACAGTGATTTAAATTGTGCAATTCTAGCTTGATTTTGGATATCTTGTACACAAGTAACACCACCAACTACAATAGATTGAGGGTGAGGCATTTTACCACCAAAAATTGCCATCATTTTTGAAGCATCTCTTTGTATATCAAGTGCTTGTAAATAGTGAGCAACTGCAATTAAGTTTTGTTCAGGTGATAATTTATAGTGTTTATTTCCCCAATAAGCATTTGCAAACAAACCAAGTCTTCCTTGCTTAACAAATTTTGCTACTCTTTCTTGGATAGTTTTAAGATCACCTTCTCCTACCATATATGGATTATCACTCCATTTAAATGCTTCTTGTGCAGCTAATTTTGGATCAGCTTTTAAAGCTGAAGTAATATCAACCCAATCAAGAGCATGTAGATGATAAAAGTGTACTGTATGATCATGTAAATATAATGCACCTTGAAGTAAGTTTCTTACTATTCTTGCATTTTTTGGAATAGTTACATTAAATGCATTTTCTACTGCTTCTATACTTCTTTGATAATGAGTCCCTGTACATACACCACAAATTCTCATAGCTAACATACCAGCATCTCTAGGATCTCTACCTTTTAAAATAGTTTCAATTCCTCTAAACATTGTTGATGATGCAAAAGCATCTACAATTGTATTTGTTTCTTCATCTATTACTGCTTCTACTCTTAAGTGACCTTCAATTCTTGTAATTGGGTCTACTATTATATGTTTTTTACTCATCTATTGCTCCTCACTCTTTCCTGCTACTGCACTAATTGCAGCATGAATACCTATACCTATACCTGCAGCTGTTAATAATCCTAAACCAAATTCATCAACTGTTTTTTCAACTCCACCAGTTGGTGCTTTAAATCTAGTATCTGCCATTGGTCGCTCTTGTGCATATTTGTCCCAGAAATCTGGCTCACTACAACCAATACATCCATGTCCAGCTCCAACTGGCCAAGATGTTCCACTATTGTATTTTACAACAGAACAGTTATTAAATGTCATAGGACCTTTACATCCCATTTTATATAGACAGAAGTTATTTTTAGCTCCATCATCTCCCCACTCTTCTACAAATTCACCTGCATCAAAGTGTGCTCTTCTTTCACAGTTGTCATGAATTCTATATCCAAATGCAAATTTTGGTCTATTTAAATGATCCAATTCTGGAACTTGCCCACTTAATACATAATGTAAAATTGTACCAGTAATATTTGCAGGATTTGCAGGACATGCAGGGATATTAATAATAGCTTTACCTTTTACAATATCTTGTACACCAACTGCGGCTGTTGGATTTGGAGCAGCCGCTGGAACACCACCAAATGTAGCACAAGTACCAACCGCAACAACTGCTGCAGAATCCTTAGCAACTCTTAATAGGTGTTCTTTAAATGTCTCTCCACTAGCACCTATTGTTCCATAATATCCGTCCATAGCCATAGGGATAGAACCTTCAACTACACAAAGATATTTACCTTTGAATGTTTTCATAGCTTCATCAAGGTGTTCTTCTGCTGCATGACCAGCAGCTGCCATCAATGTTTCATTAAATTCCAATGAGATAGTTTCAAGTATAAGCTCATCAATTGTTGGAGCATCAGATCTTAAAATTGCCTCTGAATTACCAGCACAATCTTGAAGTTCTATCCAGATAACTGGAACTCTATTCATAAGTTCAGCTGCTTTTGCAACCATTGGAGTAAAAGTAGGAGGAAGCATAAGCATAGCACAAGCTGCACTAGCCCATTTCATAAAATCTCTTCTACTTAATCCTTCATTTTCTAAAATTCCATCAATAGATATTTTATTTGCTGCTGGAGTTTTTTCTAGTTCATTTAATCTAGCTTCCATAGTTTTAGCTAAATTATCGTAGTACTCTTGTCCACGATTTGTATTAACTTTTGAACCCTTAGCACTAAATAGCTGCATCAAGGCATCTCTTCTATCTGTCATAGTTAATCCTTCGTTTTTATTTAATTATTCTAAATGAACAATCATTCATTAAAATTTTATCTTGAAAAGACTTTAATAAAACTTAGTCGATTATTAATTTTAAAGAGAAGATTTTATAACAAGATTATATTAATACTAATGTGTTGTGCATACAGAACATACATCAAATGACTTAAACACAAGTTCCGCAATACGCGTGTCTTCAAGCTCCAACATAGCCTTTTGACTTGTTGCTGGATTTTGTTTACTTCCATTACTTAGATTCCATTGTGTAGGAGTGATGATATCATATTTATTTATGATACCATTTTGAAGTGTTACTTTATGTATCAAACTACCGCTTGCAGCTTCTACAAATCCTACACCTTCATCACTAATTTTTGAAATATCCAAGTTTGGTTCTATAAAAGATTTTTGAGATAAATCTAATTGTTTTATTAAATCTTTACTATGATTTAAAAGTTGTGGTATTTCGCAGACCCTTGCTATTATTCTTGTTAGTAAACTATCACTATATCTTCGATGTGCATCTTTAATTAATGGAGTTTTATTTAACATTGCCCTACTTAATGGACCAACTTCATAATATTTATCTTTGTATGTTACATTCTTTGCATAACTATTTTTATTATTCCATTCATGCACATCATTTATATTTATATTTGAACTAACTCTTGTATGATTAGATTTTCCACTTTTAAAATAACTGTTTTGACCAAAAACTATAAATCTATCATAACTTTTCCCTATATTAGACAAATTATTTTGTTTTATATTTTCAACTATCAAAGGTAAATCCCCATCAAGTTTAAATAGTTTATCTATATTATCGCATTCCAAAAAATATGTAGTATTTGCTTTAACTAAATTTTGTTCAAAATATTTTATTGTCTCATCAATATAATTTACTACTTTTATCATATCTAATGATGTAGGTTCACATACGACCCCACCAACTATTGCATAAGAGTTATGTGGATATTGACCTGCAACAATTGCGATTGCTTTATTTATCATTGTAGCAGGTTTTGTAGCTTTAAGAAGATATTGTTTATATCCAAGTAGTGGCATAATAGTTAAATAAAACCATTTAAAATGGTTTTGAATAAGTTCAAAATTTAGTGTTAGTTCTCTTAATATTTCAGCTTTTTTTGTAATTTTAATATTGTCATAGCAATCCTCTAAGGCTTTAACAGTAGCAATAAGATGAGCATGGCCACAAATACCACATACTCTTGGATTTATTACAAGAGCATCAAGTGCAGGTTTATTTTCTAATATTTGTTCTATATTTCTTGTACTTAGAAATTCAATATCTACAAAATCTATTTTATTTTCAATATCAAAACTAAAATTTAATTTTGCTTCACCCTCTATTTTTTCTATTAACTCTATTTTATTCAAAACAGATCCTCTTCAAGTCTTTTAATTTTAAATGCTTTTGTAACACCTGCGAGTGTTAAATATGTTCTTTTTCCTACTCCCAAAGGAAGATTTGCAGGAATACCCATATTCTTTTTAGTTTTATAAAAATTATTTTTAGGAAATGTTGGTTCAGTACATCCATGACATGGTTCACCATTTCTTGTTTTGCTATTTACGCTGTTCCATAATATTTTGTTACAACTACCACTTGTGTATGGAGCAGCACAGCCATGGTCATAAAACATACAACCTTCTTTTGAACCAAAAATATGATTATCTACTTTATATTCAAAGTATTCATTTCTTGTACATCCATTATGTACTGTATAACTAAAATATTCTTTAGGACGTAAATACTGATCAAGTGAAAGTTTTATATCATCTTTTATACTAAAAAGTGTATTTGCAAGTGTTTCTGGATGAATAGGACAACCAGATATACTGACCGTTTTATCTTTTAAACTTGTAAATAAAAAAGTTGGTTTTTCACCATCAAAATGTAGCCCAGTTGTATATGCATAACCACTATCCCTAAATATTCCACCAAATGTTGCACAAGTTCCTACTGTAACTATTTTGTGTACCCTTGAAGCATATTTATTTATAATATTTATGATTGGTTCATTAACTTTATTGTATTCAGGAGATATTGCACCTTCAAGAATAAGAATATCACAATATAAATCTTTATAAATTATATCATTAAGGTTATATTTACTTTCAATAATTGGGTGATAAATAAATTCAAAATTATCTAATAATATATCTAAGTTTTCATAATTTAAAAAAGAATGAGCATTACCATTGCATGTAATAGAACTTAGCCATAAAATTTTTAATTTTGACATAATTTAAACGCTTAATGCCTTATATATATTAAAACTAATATCATCTATATATTCATCTAATTCTTTAGGAAGAATATCTTCACCTTTTAGAAATACCATTCCACCAAGATAGCCCATAAAAAGGCCAAATGCACTAAAAAAATCTTGATCTCTTAGTTCACCTGATGCAACTCCTTCTTCAAAATAGATCATAATCTCAGTTACAAATTCATTTACACAAATCATACCTTCACAACCATCTTTAAATACTTCACGATTACTTAAATAAATTCGTAAAAAATAATCAATCATCTCTGGTTTAACGGAAGCAACTTGAAAATAAGTTTCTATAATTTTTCTAGTTTTTTCTTTTGTAGATATATCCATTTCATTAATTGATTTTAATCTACTACCTAAATATTTAGATATAAAACTAATTATTTCTTTTGCTAAAATATCTTTGGATTTAAAATAGTTATACATATTACCCACACTCATTTTTAGAGCCTTCGCAATATCTGGTATTGTAGTATTATAGAAACCTTTTGAAGCAAAAAGCTCCAAGGCTCCTTGCATAATCTCTTCTTTACGATGTTGTTTCTTATCCTCAGTTTTAATAGACATTTTAGAATCCTTTTTTTAAGACAAAAACACTTTATCTTAATAATTTACATAAAA